>NZ_JBVHEP010000005.1:98590-350385 GCF_055562795.1 Streptomyces sp. NPDC016851 | reverse complement strand
GGGCCGCCGGCCGGCCCCCCCCCCCCCCCGCGGGGGGGGGGGCCCGCCCGCGCGCCCCGCCCCCCCCCCCCCCGCCCCCCCCCCGCGGGCCCCCCCCCCCCCGGGGGGGGGGCGCCCCCGCTTCGGTGTATGCGGGGAGTTTCCGTGCTGAACCCCCCGTGAACGGCCCGTCACACCCCGGGCGTACGCTGTATGGCTGTCATCGGCCACTCCTGCCGCTCCGCCGCGCCATCGCGGCACGGTCTGGCCCACGGGGGACCACGGGGAGTTGCGGTGCTGGAGCATGTGGGGTCGCTGTTCGGCAGCCCATGGATCTACGCGGTGGTGACCCTGTCCGTCCTGCTCGACGTGTTCCTGCCGGTGCTGCCCAGCGGCATCCTGGTGATCACCGCGGCGACGGCGGCGGCCGCGGGTACGGCGGCCGACGTGCCCGACATCCTGGTACTGACCCTCTGCGCGGCCACCGCCTCCGTACTCGGCGACCTCGCCGCGTACCGCCTCGCCTGGCGCGGCGGCGATCGGCTGGACCGGGCGATCTCCCGCTCCCGGCGCCTGACCACCGCGCAGGAACGTCTCGGCACGGCCCTCGCACGGGGTGGCGGCGCCCTCGTCGTCCTCGCCCGCTTCGCGCCCGCCGGCCGCTCGGTCGTCTCCCTCGGCGCGGGGGCCGCCCACCGCCGCGCCCGCGACTTCCTCCCCTGGTCGGCCCTGGCGGGTCTCACCTGGGCCGTGTACAGCGTCGCCCTCGGTTACTTCGGCGCCCACTGGCTGGGCGCGAGCTGGCTGGGGACGGCGGTGTCGGTGGCGGCGCTGTTCGGGGCCGGGGCGGGGGCGGCGTACCTGATGCGCAGGGAGCCGCGGGTGTCGCGGGTGTCGTAGGGGCAGGACAGGGCGTTCGGAGGGGCCGGCCGGGCCTGGTCGTCAGGCGGCGCTGGAGGGTGTCCGCTGGGCCCCGGCGCCGCGGATCTCCAGCCCGTCCAGCAGCTCGGCCGTGGCCTGCGCGACGGCCTCCACGGCGCGGTCGAACACCTCCTGGTTGTGAGCGGCGGGGGCGCGGAAACCCGACACCTTCCGCACGTACTGCAACGCGGCAGCCCGAATGTCCGCTTCCGTGGCCTCTTCGGGCAGGGCGGGCGGACGCAGGGTCTTGATACTCCGGCACATGCCCCCAGTCTCACGCTTTCGGCCCCCGTACGACAGCGACACCTGCCAAGATCTTCTCGAGGCGGCCACCACCGTGGGGCCGACCGACGAGAGGAACCCGACATGGGCAACGAACTCACCGTGGCCGTCCTGGGCCCCGGCGGCGTGGGCGGTCTGCTCGCCGCCCTGCTCTCCCGCGCCGGCCACCGGGTGATCTGCCTGTCCGGCGAGGAGACGGCCCGTACGCTGCGCACGGACGGCATCCGGGTCCGCAGCGCGCACTTCGGCGACTTCGCGACCCGGGTCGAGGCGGACACGCAGCTGCGCGAACCTGTCGACGCGTGCCTGGTGGCCGTCAAACACACCGCCCTCGACGCCGCCCTGGCGCGCGTCCCCGCGCCCGCGCTGGCCGACGGACTCCTCGTGCCGTTCCTGAACGGCGTCGAACACCCGGCGACCCTGCGCGCCCGCTACCGCCCCGACCGCGTCGCCCCCGCCGTCATCCGCGTCGAGTCGACCCGCGTCGCCCCGGGCGTCATCGAACACGGCAGCCCCTTCGCGGAGATCGACCTGACCGGCGCGGAGGTACCCCGGGCCCGCCTCGACGCCCTCGCCGAGACCCTCACCGCCGCCGGCCCGGTCACCCGGGTCCAGGACGACGAGACGGCGGCCCTGTGGGCGAAGATGTCGTTCCTGGCCCCCATGGCCCTGCTGACCACCCGCTACGGCGTCCCTCTCGGAGACGTCCGCACCCGTCACCGCGACGAACTGACCGCGCTGGTCGAGGAGACGGCCGCGATCAGCCGGGCGAGCGGCGGCCCCGCGGACCCGGCGCAGGCCCTCGCCCGCTACGACGCCTTCCCGCCGTCGATGAAGTCCTCGATGCAACGCGACGCCGAAGCGGGCCGGCCGCTCGAACTGGACGCCATCGGCGGCGCGTTGCTCCGCGCGGCCGAGCGGCACGGCGTACCGGCTCCGGTGACGGCCCGGGTGGTGGGCGAGCTGTCCGCCGGGACACATCCGTAGCGGCACGCCGCACGAACCACGGGGAGAAACTCGCTTCGCTAATTCGAACAGGCGTATCATTGGGCCGTGGCAACGACCTATGACTTTCCGAGTGACCTCCTCGCCGGTCAGGAGGAACTCCATCAGGTCCGGGCCGAACTGTCGGCCCTGCTGAAGCGCCTCCCCTGGTCGGTCGAACCCCTGGACGGCTTCAGCGACGACAACGGCTGGCGCAAGGTGGAGCGCCCCGCCTCCCCCGGCTGGACAGCCGACGAACAGGCCGAAGTGGAGAAGCTCCGGCGGCGTGAACACGAGCTCGCGGTGTTCATCAGCACCCACCGCTACTGGTCCGAACTCTCCGGCCCCGAGCGGGTGGCGGCCCGCTCGGAACTGAAGCACGCGCACGAGGCTCCGCCGGAGGAGACGGACGGAGCCCCGTAGCGGCTGTAGTACACATCCGAAGAAGCGCCCCGGGCCGAAGTGAACCCGGGGCGCTTCTGACGATCCTCACCGTGGGCCGCAGATCCGCACGCCTGGAAACGGACGCAACACACCCATTCGTGTCACAGGAACATCACTCCGCATCCACATGACCTGCACAAGACGCATGATGCTCCCTCAGCACCTGCATCACACATGGGGGACACATGGTCAAGCGCACCACCACAGCCGCACTCATCGCGGCCGCCCTGCTCACACTCACCGCCTGCGAGGGCACCGACACGAGCAGCGCCAACGACTCCAAGCCCAGCCAGGGCAACAGCTCCAAGCCCAGCCAGGGCGGCAATGACAAGGCCGACACCAGCAACGACACCACGAAGGCCGAGACCGCCTCGCTGCCCGACATGACCGGCAAGGGTCTCCAGTCCGCGCAGGACCAGGCCCAAGAGGCAGGCTTCTACAGCCTCACCTCGCACGACGCCCTCGGCCGCGGACGCATGCAGGCGTTCGACCGGAACTGGAAGGTGTGCTCCCAGACACCGAAGGCCGGCGAGCACTCCACCGACACCAAGGTCGACTTCGCCACGGTCAAGCTCGAAGAGGACTGCCCGGCCAAGGACAAGGGTGCCGCCCCCGAGGCGGCCGGCGGCACGATGCCCGACTTCAAGGGCAAGGCCGTCAAGGTCGCCCGCCAGAGCCTCGACGCGTCGACGAGCATCACCGTCAACGATGCCTCCGGCCAGGACCGCATGGTCCTCATGGAGTCGAACTGGAAGGTGTGCGGCCAGGAGCCCGCCGCCGGTGCAAAGCTGGACGGCCAGCCTGTGACGCTCACCGCGGTGAAGTTCGAGGAATCCTGCTGACCTGCCCTCCAAGGTGATCCCTGGAGGGCCTCTGACCTGCTGCTCGGTACCGGTGGGCGCGGACGGTTTCGAACCGCCGACATCCTGCTTGTAAGGCAGGCGCTCTACCCCTGAGCTACGCACCCGACTCCCGGGCAGCGCGCCCAGGACGAGTCGACAGCCTACATTGCCCGGGGCGCGGTCCCGCAAACCAGATCCGTGAGGCGGCCCGGGGGTTATCCCTACCGTCGTTCCGGGAGCGGGCCGGATCCCCCGGCGGGCCCTGGATCCATACGGTCGTAGAGCGCTCGAAAGCGCTCGTCGTCCGTCCAGGGGGAGATCGTCATGGCCCGCACCACTCGCACCGCCGGCACCGCCGGCGCCACCCGCACTGTCTCGGCCCGCGCGGTCGCCGTCGCCGGTGCCGTCGTGGTGCTCGTCGCCGGTCTCAGCGCCTGCGGCGGCGCGTCCGCGGGGGACGACACCGACCCCGACCGCCGGTCCTTCGACCTCCAGAGCCGCACGCTCACCGTCGACTCCGACGACTCGGCCCTCGAGATCGTCGCCGCCGACAAGAACCCGGCGGGCAAGATCGAGGTCACCCGGTGGTTCCAGGGCTCGGTCGTCGTCGGCAAGGAGCCCAGGGCCACCTGGTCCATGCGGGACGACCGGCTGGTGCTGCGGCTGAAGTGCTCCGGCTTCGTCGTCGACTGCTCGGCCAAGCACCGCATCGAGGTACCGCGGGGCGTCACCGTGAAGGTCAAGGACGACGACGGCAGCGTGCGCGCCCACGGCTTCCGGGACCCCCTGGACATCCGCACCGGCGACGGCTCGGTCCGCGTCACCGACACCACCGGCCCCCTGAACATCCGCACGGGTGACGGCTCCGTCCGCGTCACCGACACCACCGGCCCCCTTCGGATGCGCACCGGCGACGGATCCATCCGGGCGGACGTCTCCTCCCGTGACGTGCGCACCCGCACCGGCGACGGCTCGGTCCGCCTGGAGCTCGGCGCCGTACCGGACCGCGTGGAGTCCCGCAGCGGAGACGGTTCCGTGACCATCGCGCTGCCCGAGGCCGCCTACCGCGTGACCACCGAGACCCGTGACGGCGGCGTGGATGTGTCCGTCCCCCGCGACGAGAGCAGCTCCCATGTGGTGTCCGCCCACACCGGCGACGGCAAAGTGACGGTCCGCACGGCGAACTAACCGGCCCGTGTGTTCGTCCTTAACCGGTGGGAGAATGACACCGGGCAGGGTGAACGACAGCACGGGAGAGGGATGTGACGGCGACTCCAGCGCAGCCGTACTCGCCGTCGCTGTCGCGCGCACACCGCCCGCGCCGCCGCCTCCCCCGCGCCCCGGGCCCGGTCCGTGACGCGCTCAACCTGATGGGACTGCCCCTGCTGGCCGCGCTGGCGCTGCCCGCCGCCTTCGCCGGCGGAGGCACCCGGCGCTGGTTCGGCGGCCGGGCCGAGAGCCAGCGAGCCGAGGCACAGGCCGCGAAGGACGCCGCCGCGGCCGCCTTCTACGAGCTCGACACCGCGCAGCGCGACCTGCGCATCTCCATCGAGACGATCACCGCCGTCGACGCCTCCCCCGCCGCCCGGCGCGCCGTCGCCGACTTCGACGCGCTCGGCCGGCGCATCGACGAGGCCAGCCGCCAGTACATCAACGCCGTCGACGCCCACGACCTCGACCGCGACGACCTGGAGGCCTCGGCCGCCGCCCGCGCCCGCACCGAGCTGACCGCCGCCAAGGAGGAGCTCGGCCGGGTCAAGCAGGAGCTGGACCGGTTCACCGAGGGCCTCGGCCCGCTGCTCGGCAAGGCCGAGACCCAGCTGGCCCGCCTGGCCCCGGCGGTCGAGCGCGCCCGGCAGGCCCTGCTCGCCGCCTCCAACGCCCTCGACTCCGTACGGGCGACAGGGCTGGAGGCCGACGACCTCGCCGCCCGTCTCGCCGCCCTGTCTCCCGAGCTCACCAAGCTGAACCAGGGCGCCGGGCAGCACGGCGTACCGCAGACCCTGGAGCGGGCCGAGCGGGTCACGCGCGGGGCCGAAGCGGTCCGTGTGGAGGCCGAGCGGCTGCCGGAGCGCGCCGCAGAGATCGATCACCGGCTGGTCTCCCTGCGCACCCGCGCCCAGGCCCTCACCACCCGCTCCGAGCAGGTCGACCCGATCCTGAGCGAACTGCGCCGCCGCTTCACCGTGGCCTGCTGGCAGGACCTGCAACGCGTCCCCGACGTCGCCGCGGAGAACGTGCGCCAGGCGGAGACGAAACTGGCCGAGGCCCAGTCCGCCCGCGACGAACAGCGCTGGGCCGACGCCACGGCCCTGCTGTCGACCGTACGAGCCCTGCTGAACACCACCGACGAGGCCGTCTCGGCCGCCGGCGACCGCCTGCACCGTCTGAACGCCGTGCAGAAGGACCCCCAGCAGGAGATCGACCGCACCCGTTTCGCCATCCGCGACGCCCAGCGCCTGGCCATGGCCGGCCGCAACACCCCCGACCCGCGCCACGCCCGCCCGCTGGACGACGCGGTCTCCCGCCTGGAACGCGCCATCGCCACCCTCGACGGCCGCCACCCGGACTACTGGCACTTCCTCACGGAAACCGAAGCGGTACGCCGGGCCGTGTCCCGCGTGGTGTCCGAGATCCGCGAGGAGCGAGGGGCCGGACACTGAGCCCGGCCCCCGTCCGGACTCAGGTGCGGTAGGCGTAGTAGTACGCGTTCGGATACGACGCGACGAGGCTCGCCACCGACCTGCGGAGGGTGTTGTTCGAGTGGTAGGTCACGTACGGCACACCGCCGCTCCTGTACGTGACGATCATGGTGTGGTCCTTGGACCCGTCCCTGTCGAAGTCGATCTGGAGGACGTCACCGACCTCGAGCTGGAAGACGTTGGCGAGCGGCTTGGTCCGCTGGGAGTTCTGGGCGAACCAGGACCACTCGTTGACGCCGATGAACGAGTGCGACTGGATGTCGGCGTTGCCGAACCACCTGGTGTAGTCGTACACGTAGCCGGGGGCGTGCTTCCAGCCGCCCGCCTTCAGGGACTGGCTGACGAAGTTGGTGCAGTCGCCGCCGGCGCCGCGGCCGCTGAAGTCCGGGTAGTCCTTGTTGTAGGCGTTCCAGTGCTTCTCGGCGTAGGCCGCCATGGCCTTGTAGTCGTACGTCGTGCCGGTCTTCGGGGCGGCGGCCGGGTTGCGGGTGGTCGCCGCGCGCGGGGCGTTCGGCATGGTGTCGGCGGTGGTGGCCGCCTTGACGGGGGCCGGCTTGGAGAGCGTGTTCACCGCGAGACCGCCCTGGTCGGTGTCGCGGATGCCCGTCAGCCGCCAGTCGCCCTGCCGGTCGGCCTTGAAGGTCAGCTCGTGCCGGGCCTGGAATCCGGTGGTCTTCGGCGCGTCGCCCCGGGTCCGGGCGTAGGTCAGGGTCGTGGTCTCGGTGACCTCCGCCTTGGCCGTACGGCCCGTCACCCGTGTGGCGTTCAGGGTGACGGTGGTGCTGGCGTCGCGGTACGTCTCGCCGGCCTTCGCCAGCTTCTCCTTGCGCTGCCCCAGCGCGGACCGGGTGGCGTCCTCGGTGCGGGCCGTGCCGGAGGACAGTGCGACGTCACCGGAGAAGCCGTCGGTCAGCGGCTTGTCCGCGTCGGCCTGCCCACCGTCGACCAGGGCGTGGGTGCGGTCGGTGAAGACGGCGTCCGCCAGCCGCTGGAAGGTGGCCCTGGTCCGCGCGTCCACCGTCGGATCGTCGCTGACCGCCGCGCCCGCGCTCCAGTTGGGCAGCAGGGCGACTCCGGCGACGACCGAGGTCGCCGCGGCGCCGACTATCGTGACGCGCCGCCGCGTCCCGCTCAATTTCCTTGATCTCACTGGTGTTTCCCCTCTTGTTGCGTCTGTTGCTTTCGAGCCCGGTCACTTCACGACCGTCGACCAGTCGGGCGACTGCGCCGGGTCCAGGCCGCGGAGCCGCTGCAGCGTTGCGGGCTTCTGTACGTCGAGCCAGTCGGCCAGTTCCCTGAAGGACACGCACTTGACGTCCTTCTTCGTGCACATGGCCTTGACGACCCGGTCGACGGCCCGCATGTAGATGCCGCCGTTCCAGTCCTCGAAGTGGTTCCCGATGAACAGCGGGGCGCGGCTGCCGTAGTACACGCGGTTGAAGCCGGACATGTAGGAGGCGACGGTTTCCTCTTCCCACTGGGGATAGTTCGCCGGGTCACCCTCGATCTCCCCCTCGGACTGGTTGTAGAGGAAGTTGAAGTCCATCGACAGGCCCTGGTACTTGCCACCCTCGTAAGGGAGCATCTGCAGCGGGAAATCCCATATGCCGTTCTTCTTGCGGGGCCATATCTGGAAGTCGCCCGCGGAGCTGGCGTCGTAGCGCCACTTGTAGTCCTTGGCGGCCTTCAGCAGGTTCTTCTGGCCCTCGAGGCAGGGCGCCCGGCCACCGGTGACCTCCTTCCTGAAGTCGAACGGCAGCGGGTCGACGTCCCGGAAGCCGGTGTTGGTCTTCCACTTCTCGGCGAAGTCGTAGAACTGGTCGATCTCGCTCTTCCACTCCGCGACGCTCCAGTCGCCGCCGCCCTTCTTGCCGCAGAAGTGGCCGTTGAAGTGGGTGCCGATCTCGTTCCCGCCCTGCCAGGCCTTGCCGAGCTCCTCCAGCGTGGTGCGGATGTGCTCGTCGGTGGGGAAGCTGATCGCCGCCGAGCCCTTGGAGTGCTGGGGCGGGGCGTAGAGGTCCTTCTTGCTCTTGGGCAGGAGGTAGATGCCCGTGAGGAAGAAGGTCATGTGGGCGTCGTACTCCTCGGCCAGCTCCCGGTAGTGCGCGAAGAGCCCGTCGTCGCCCTGCAGCGCGCCGTCCCAGGAGAAGACGACGAACTGGGGCGGCTTCTCGCCCGGTTTGAGCGGCACCGGCTTCAACTGGCCTTTCGGAGGACCCGTGTAGGAGGTGGAGCCGTCCCCGAGGACCTTCGTCCTGCCGTCCCACTCGGGTTCCGGGTCCGGCTTCGCGGAGGGCGGCTCCTCGCGGGCCCCGGAGGAGGCGGTGGGGGTGGTGGTGTCCGAGCGGGTCAGGACCAGATAGCCCGCGACCAGGGACGCGACGACGAGGACGGCCGCCAGGGTCAGCATCCCCGGAGGCGCGGTGCGGCGGGGGGCGCGGGGTCGTCGGCGGCGGCCGGAGGGCTGTGTCATGCGCGGCTCATTCTGCGATGGGGGGTGGGGGTACGGGGCGGTGCCGGGCGCGGGCTCAGCCGATGCCGCGGGCACCGGAGAAGATGCGGTACGGGACGCTGTCGTCGGGGGAGCCCGCGATCCCCTTCAACGGCAGGGGTTCGAGGCTCTTGGCGAGGTCGATGCGGTAGGCCACCACGGCGGTCGACACGGAGTCGGCCGTGCCGACGTACCAGGCGGCGGTGTCGTTCTGCGTGGTGCCGGCCTTCCCGGCCACCGTGGCGGTGGCGGCCGCCTGCGGGTGGGCGGTGCGGAAGGCGTCGGTGAGGGCGGACTGGACCGCCTCGGCCACGCTCGCCTTCACCGCACGGCGGGACGCGGGCTTCGACAGCGCGACCTCGGAGCCGTTGCGGGTGATCCGGGCCACCGAGTACGGCTCGACGTGCTTGCCGGCGGCTGCGAACGTGGCGTAGCCGCTCGCCATGCGGATCGCGCTGGGCGTGGCACTGCCCAGGGACATCGCGGGCACCTGCGGGCCGAAGCTGGAGGAGAGCAGGCCTGCCCGCTGGGCGGTGTCCCGCACCGTGTCCAGGCCGGTGTCCATGCCGAGCTGCATGAACGGCGTGTTCACCGACAGGGCGAGCGCCCGGCTCAGGCTGATCCGCCCGTACGACTTCCTGTCGTCGTTGTGGGAGGTGACCTTCTTGCCGCCGCGGTCCCAGTAGGGACCCTCGGGTGTCGTGACGGCGATGCCGTCGTCCCCGTCGTACAGCGTCTGCGGGGTCACCTCGGTCGCGGGGCCCTCACGGGTCTTGTGCACTCCGTTCTCCAGGGCGGCGGCGTAGACGAACGGCAGGAAGGCCGAACCGGCGGGGACGGTGGTGGCGTTCGACTCGTTGTAGCCCTGTTCGCGGTGGTCGGGGCCGCCGTGGAGGGCGAGGATGCGCCCGTCGGTGGCCACCGAGGCGGCGCCGAAGTGCAGGGACTTCGCCTTGGCCGCGTCGTCCTTCCGCGCCTGCTTGCGGGCCTTGTCGACGGCGTCGGTGAGCGCGGTCTCCTGCTTGCGGTCGAAGGTCGTGTAGATCTGGTAGCCGCCGAGGTCGAACTCCCTGGCCGAGAGGTGCGCCGCCTTCCTGGCGTACTGGGCGGCCAGTTCGACGAGATAGTCGCTCTGCTTGCCGGTGTCGTACCCGGGCGTCCGCTTCAGCGGCTCGGGGAACTCCTTGTAGCGGGCCCGCTCGGACTTCGACAGCGCGCCGGTGTCGACCATGCGGTCGAGGATCCAGGACCAGCGCTCCACCGCCCGGGCGTGGTTGGCCTTGCTCAGGCCCGGGTCGTAGAGCCCCGCGCCCTTGAGGAGGGAGGCGAGGAACGCGGCCTCGCCGGCGTCGAGTTCGCCGACGTCCTTGCCATAGTAGGCCTGGGCGGCGCGCTGGATGCCGTAGGTGCCGCGACCGAACCAGCTCGTGTTGAGGTAGCCCTCGAGGATGTCGTCCTTGCTCATCTCGTTGTCGAGCTTGAGGGCGAGCATCGCCTCGGTGAACTTGCGGCCCACCGAGCGGTCCTGGTTGAGGTAGACGTTCTTGACGTACTGCTGGGTGATGGTGGAGCCGCCCTGGGTGTCCCCCTGGCCGACGGTGCGCCACAGGGCGCGGGTGAGGCCGCTGAGGGATATGCCGGGGTCGCTGTAGAAGCTCGCGTTCTCCGCCGCCAGCACCGCGCCCCGGACGTCCTCGGGTATGTCCTTCAGCGGCATGTCCTGCCGCCGCACCCAGCCGGTGCGGGCCATGGGCGTCCCGTCGGACCAGAAGTAGACGTTGTCCTGCTGGGTGGCGTACGAGTTGAGGTTCTGCGGGATGTCGGTGGCGGCGTAGGCGGAGCCCAGGAGGGCGACGGTCAGGCCGGTGAACGTCAGCGCGACGCCGAGCCACTGCCGCCAGGAAGGCACCCAGCGGCGCCAGCCGGTGCGGTCGGCGTGCGGGTAGCGGGGGCGGAGGCGGTGGGCGTGGGACCCGACGCGGGTGACGAGTCGGTTCAGCCCGGGGCCTGCGGCCGGGATCCGGGACAGGAGGGAAGGCCGGGGGGCTCTGCGCCGGTGGCGCGACGTGCCGGGTGCGCTGCCGTCCGGGGCCGTGGCGGAGGACGGGTTCGCGTTGTCGGTGGCGGCCACTTCGACGGTGCGTAAGAGCACGGTCTCGTCCGCGTTCATGGAAGCGGGGACCTTCAACTGCATGGTCTCGTCCGGTTCCCGCCCAGCCTTGTGCACGGCTTGTCTCCCTCCCCCTCACGGTGGTGCGCGCGCGGAAGGGCATGGCTGCCGTGGTCGACGGCAACGAACCCTGTGTCCCCCGCTTTGCGGCTCCTCGTGGCGATCGAAAGCTATCAGCGGCCTTTACATGTCCTCCACACCGGTACGGCAAGAGTGATCAAAAGGAATCCCGAAGGGCGGTATTTCCGCCGACGCGGATTAGTCTGTCCCCATGCCTCGCTACGAGTACCGCTGCCGGACCTGCGGCGACACCTTCGAACTCAGCCGTCCCATGGCCGAGTCCTCCGCCGCCGCGGCCTGCCCCTCGGGTCATGACGACACGGTGAAGCTCCTCTCCACGGTCGCGGTCGGCGGCTCGGCCTCCGCGCCGGCACCGGCACCCCGCTCGGGCGGCGGCGGTGGCGGCTGCTGCGGAGGCGGCTGCTGCGGCTGACGCTTCTCCGCAGCCCTCCTCAGCCTTCCTCAGGAGTCCTTCAGCTTCGGTTCCCTAGCGTGGCGGCATGACAGCCATCGCAGCGGACGCCGGGCCGCAGTGGGTCAACGACCTGATGGACGCGCTGGGCGCGCCGGGCGCCGGTCTCGCCATCGCCCTGGAGAACCTGTTCCCGCCGCTGCCCAGCGAGGTGATCCTGCCGCTCGCCGGATTCGCCGCGTCCAGCGGGCGGATGGGCCTGCTCGCGGTCCTGCTGTGGACGACGGCCGGCTCGGTGATCGGCGCCCTCGCGTTGTACGGCATCGGCGCGCTGCTCGGCCGTGACCGGACGGTGGCGATGGCGGCCCGGCTGCCGTTGGTGAAGGTCTCCGACATCGAACGGACGGAGGCCTGGTTCCTGCGGCACGGCACCAAGGCCGTGTTCTTCGGCCGCATGATCCCGATCTTCCGCAGCCTGATATCCGTCCCGGCGGGTGTCGAACGCATGCGCCTGCCGCTGTTCCTGGGGCTGACCACGCTGGGCAGCGCGATCTGGAACACGGCGTTCGTCCTCGCGGGCTACCTGCTCGGCGCGAACTGGCACCAGGTGACGGACATGGTCTCCACCTACTCGAAGGTGGTCCTGGCGGTGTCTGCCGTGGCGGCGGCGGCGTTCATCGGGGTACGGCTGCTACGACGCCCCAAAGGGGCGCGGGGAACTGCGCGACAAGCCACCGCGACGCCGCACCCGCACGACGACCAGGACACCCGAGCTCTCAGGCGCCCCGCACTGCGCCCAGAAACTCCCGCAGGATCCGCTCCCCCGCAAGCACGCCCCGCTCGGGAAGCGCCCTGATCGCCGGAGCCGTCCAGTCGCTGTCGGCCAGCTCCCCATGCCCCGGGCGCCAGCCCTGGTCGGCCGCGAGAAGCAGGTCGGCGTCGAGCAGGGAGTCACCGGCGGCCAGAGTGAGGTCCGCCCCGGCCCTCCGGGCGACCTCGCGCATCGCCGCGCTCTTCGTGAGCGGCTTGGGCACGGCGTAGATCTTGCGGCCCTGGAGGGACACGGTCCAGCCGCGGTTCTCCGCCCAGACCGCCAGTTCCTTCACCCACTCCTCGTCGAGCAGTTCACGCTCGACGACGAGATAGGCGAAGAGGTCGTCCGCGACGCGGTGCTTGCGCACCCAGACCGGGTCGGCGGCCCTCAGCAGGTGTTCCTGCACCTCGCCCAGCGGCGCGCACTGTTCGGCCAGCCGCGCGGTCACGGTTGCGTGCCAGTCGGGGTCGGACACGCCGTCCACCAGGATGTGGCCGCCGTTCGCGCAGATCGCGTAGGTGGGCGCGGGGCCCGGCAGGTTGATGCGCAGGTACTGCTTGCGCGTACGGGTCGTCGTCGGCACGAACACGGCCGCGTCGCCCAGGTCCGTGAGGAGCTGCGCCGCCGTCTCCGTCATGTACGACAGCGGTCTGCTCTCGTGCACCTCCACGCACAGCAGCCGGGGCGCCCGGGCGTCCGGCATGGTCAGCGCCAGAGCCGCGGCGGAGTAGATCAGGGTGCGATCGAGGTCGCTCGCGACGAGTGCGGGCATCAGACCGTCACCGCCTTGCCGTCGGCGCCGGTCGCGCCCCGGGTGTACTTGGGGTGGATGAGCCCGACGCAGGTGTAGGGCAGGTCGGCCACCTCCTCCACGGGCACGCCGCGTTGCTCGGCCAGCAGGCGTACGTGGTCGAGGTCGCTGCCCGCCCCGGCGCGTGCCAGGACCTTCCAGGGCACGCGGCGCAGCATCACGCGGGTGGTCTCGCCGACGCCGGGCTTGACGAGGTTCACGTCGTGGATGCCGTACTCCTCGCTGATGCGCTCGACGGCGGCCCAGCCCTCCCAGGTGGGCGAGCGGTCGGCGGCGAGCAGTTCCTTGGCCTGGGCGCAGGCGGCGTCCGCGACCTCCGGGAAGCGGGCGGAGACGGCGTCCAGGAAGGCCACCGAGACGTCGGTGCCGGCGAGTTCGCGGTAGAACTTCGCGCCGTGGAAGTCGTGCGGTCCGACCAGGTCCGCGCGCAGGACGGTCCGCGAGATCAGGCCGGACACGGTCGAGTTGAGGCAGGCGGAGGGGATGAGGAAGTCCTCGCGGGTGCCGTACGTCCGTACGCAGGAGCCCGGGTCGGCCAGGACCGCGATCTCGGGGTCGAAGCCGGTGACGCCGTCGGACTTCTCGAACTCCTCCAGGGCCTGGGCGAGTTCGCGGGTGATGGCGCCCTTGCCGGTCCAGCCGTCGACGAAGACGACGTCCCGGGGGTCGTGGTGCCGGGCCAGCCAGCGCAGCGCGTTGGCGTCGATGCCGCGGCCGCGGACGATCGACACGGCGTAGTGCGGCAGGTCGAGGCCGTGCCGGTGCTGGGCCCAGCGGCGCATGAGGATGCCGATCGGAGTGCCCGCGCGGGCGAGCGAGACCAGGACCGGGCGGGGTGACCGCTCGGCCAGGACGGTCTCGGTCACCACGCCGACCGCCTGGGCGATACGGGCCGCCGAGTCCCCCAGCGCGGCGTGGAACAGCTCCTGGTACTGCTCGGTCGGCTGGTACTCCACGGGCAGCGACTCGGCGTAGTGCGCGCCGCCGCTCTGGATCGCCTCCTCGCGCTCCTCGGTCGGCGCCTCCAGCGTCACGTCCGAGAGGTCCTGGAGCAGCCAGCCGACCTCCTCGGGCGCGTACGAGGAGAAGGCGGGGCCGCGGAGGGGCTCGGGCAGCATGGAGGGCCTTTCGGGGGCGTGCGACGGTACGACGGCGAGGAGGACCTCGGGGGTGTGCGCGGCGAGCTGGGCCAGCAGGCCGTCGGGCGCGTGCAGCGGGGGCGTGTCCGCGGCCGAGTCGACGACGGCTATCACGGCGTCGTAGCCGGCACCGGCGACGTTGTAGGCGTACCGCTCGCCCGGGCCGTCGGCGGGGTCGTCGTGGGCGGGGAAGCGCAGGCGGGTGCGTATCGCGTAGCCGGGGTCGTCGACGGCCAGGACGGGCGAGCGCGTGGTGGTGGAGTAGCGCACCTCGGCGTCCGTCGCCCGCTCCAGGCCTTCAGCCAGCCGCAGCGGGGCGTACATCAGCTCCTCGAAGCCGAGGACGAGCACGCGGCGGGCATCGGCGGGCAGGGCGTCCGCCAGGCGGCGGGCCATCGCCGGGAGGGCGTCCTCCAGGCGCTCGCGATGCGCGGGGGTGAACCCGTGCCGGCCGCCGTCCGGCAGGTCGGTGGGCCAGTGCAGGTCCACGCGGGTGACGTGGGGGTCGGTGCCGTTGCCGTCCGGGTGCGGGCCGGGGGGGGGGGGGGGCGGGGGGGGGCGGGGGGGGGGGGGGGGGGGGGGGGGGGGGGGGGGGGGGGGGGGGGGCCCCCCCCCCCCCCCCCCCCCGCCCACGACGCTGCCGCAGACGACCGATCACCTGACGCGGCACTCTCCGACTCGTACCGCGCCACCAACTCCTGCCCCTTCTCCAGCACCCCCTCGGGCAGCCGCACGGTCCCCGAAGCCGCTGCCACGAGATCCACCCGCGCGCCGATCTCCCCGGCGAATTCCGCGAGGCGATCCGCGTCGGCCGCCGACCGCATGTCCACCAGCGCCACCACGACGTACCGCCGCCGCGGATACCGCTCATGAAGATCCCGGACGGTGTTCAGCACCGTGTTCCCCGTGGAGAACTCGTCGTCGACCAGGACCAGCGGCCCGTCGCCGGCGAGCAGCGCGGGGTCCTCCGGCAGGAGCAGGTGCGAGGTCGCGTGCGAGTGGGACTCCTCGAAGCCGCCGGCCGGGGTGAGGCCGGCGACGGGGCGGCGGGTGGAGTGCAGGTAGGGGGCTGCGCCCAGTCCGTCGGCGACGGAGTGGCCGAGTCCCGTCGCGGTCTCCGCGTAGCCGAGGACGACCGCGCGGCGGGCCTCGTCGGTGCCCAGCAGTTCACGCACCCGGCGGCCCAGTTCGAAGCCGTAGCCGTAGACCACGGACGGCGACTGCGGGACGTGCTTGCCGAGTACGTTCGACACCAGCAGGTGGGCCCGCTTGGGGTTGCGGCGCAGTGCCAGCCCGAGCAGGCCGGTCAGCCGGTCGTCGCCGACGAGCTCGACGCCGAGCCGCTCGGCGACCCAGCTGCCCGACCAGACACCGTCGCCGTCGCCGTCGCGCATCTGGTCGCGCACCCCCACGTTCACTGCCTTCTCCATGAATTCCCTGCGTCGATGTCGCCGGTCTCCCCGGCGAGCCTGCGTTCCTCGGATGCCGTGCGTTCAGTCGAGCAGGCCGGCCGCCAGCAGCTCCACGAAGCCGATGTCCTCGTTCGCCACGCCGAAAACCTCGGCGCGCAGCAGGGTCCGCTCGGCCCAGGCCCGATGCGGCTTCACCTCGTTCATCTTGTTCGTGTACGCCGATCTCAGCACACCCCCGCCGCCGCGCTCCGGGCGCAGGATGTCCTGGGCGTCCGAGAACTCCTCGTGGCTGACGACCGACAGGGCGTGCACGGGCAGCACGTGCGAGGGGTGGATGCAGGTCTTGCCCAGCAGTCCGTTGGCCTGGTCCAGGGAGATCTCCCTGAGCAGGCCGTCCATGGCGTGCTCAATCAGCTTCTCGCGCAGTTCCGCGGCCTGCACCTCAAGGAAGGGGCTCTGCCGCAGCTGCGGCTTGAACATGCGCTCCTGGACCCGGAAGTACTCCCACACCGGCCCGGTCACGGTGAAGCCGGTCCCGTCGGCGCGGCCCAGCATGTTCACCACGTCGGCGATCACGGAGGCGACGATCTGCACGTCGTAGGCCGTCATGTCGGGGCCCCTGCGCAGCCCGTACGAGGAGCAGAAGTCCGTCACGCCGAGGCGCAGGGCGAGGACGCGGTCGCGGTACTTGTCGACCGCCCGGAAGATGCCCTCCAGGGTCGCCACGCGCGACTCGCGGTAGAGCAGCTCCGGTGACTCCAGCACCGGCATGGCGAAAAGGCGACGGCCGCCTTCGGCCTCGGCGGTCGCCAGCGCCTCCAGGAAGGGGATGCCGCGTTCCTCGGTGAACTTCGGCAGCACGAATCCGGACAGCAGCCGGACGGCGGGCCCGAGGCGTCGCACCAGGTCCGGTATCTGCTCGGGTGCGCGGACCCGGATGAAGAGCAGCGGCAGGTCCGCGCCCGGGCGGTCGGCAAGGGCCGTGAGCTGGCGGACGACGTTCTCCTCGCCCGGGCCGACCTCCGCGTCGTCGATCGAGTCCTCCAGGCACAGGACCATGGAGACCACGCCGCGACCGGCCTGCTTGAGGATGTCGTCGGCGAGGCGTTCCCGGGTGGCCGGGCTGTAGAGCGTGGCGCCCAGGGCGGCCGAGAGCAGCCAGGCCGGCGAATCCGCGGTGAACGTACACGGCTCGCGGTAGAAGAGACGCTTCCGCACCTCAGGGGCGATGTGCCCGAAATGACGCATTGAACTCCCCCGTGGTGGTGGTGCGACCTGCGAATCGTCGAAAGCTGGCCGGTAATAGTACGTAGAAGTCCATGGCACAGGTTCCCGTCGGGCATGAATTTCAGGTAACGCGGGCAAGCACAGCCGGGCCCGGTCATGACGACGGTAGTCCGCGAGGGCCGTCGGCGCCGCTCGGGGCACCTGGGCCCCGCGTTGTCGTGAGCAGGACCGAGGAGGCAGGATGACCGCATGACGCACGCGATGCTGAAGGGGTCGAACGTCCCGCTGGAAGTCACCACGGTGCGCGCCGTGCTGCGCTGGACACCCGGGCAGGGGGTTCCGGACGTCGACGCCTCCGCGCTGCTCCTCGGCCCCGACGGTCATGTGCGCTCCGACGAGGACTTCGTGTTCTACAACCAGCCCCGGCACCCTTCCGGGAAGGTGTGGCGGCTCGGCAAGAAGCGGGTCACCGAGGGCCTGACCGACACGATCCAGACAGATCTCGCCGGTGTCGAGTCGGGAGTCAGCCGGATTCTGCTGGTCGCTTCGGCGGACGGCGTCACGTTCGACCGCGTACGGGCACTGCGCATTCTGCTGTACGACGCGGCGGGCACCGGCGCGGAGGCTCTGGCGTACTTCGACGTCAAGCCGGAGACGGGCCAGGAGACCGCGCTGATCTGCGGTGAGCTGTACCGGCGCGGGGAGGGCTGGAAGTTCCGGGCGCTGGGCGAGGGCTATTCGAACGGGCTTCAGGGGCTCGCGACCGACTACGGCATCTCCGTGGACGAGTCGGAGGCGATGGAGGAGACGGACGGACAGCCGGCGACCGCCGACCCGGCCCAGTCCACGACCTCCGCCACGACCCAGCAGCCCCCGGCCACGACCCAGCAGCCCGCGACCACGGCCCCGCCCGCCCCCGAGGTGTCCCGGCCGCTGCCGCCGGAGCAGCCGACCGTGGTGCCCCCGCAGCCCGCGTACGGCTACCCGCCCCAGCAGCCCCCGGCGACCCAGCCGGCGTACGGCTACCCGCAGCCCGCCGGTCAGCCCGCCTACGGCTACCCGCAGGCACCGGCGACCGCGGGCGTCACGGGGGCGCAGTCCGGCTACGGCTACCCGGAGCCGGTCGCGGCCGCGGCCCTCGACCCGGACTTCCGCCTGCCCCCGCAGGGCCCGCAGTTCATCGGACGCTAGGCCGGACCAGTCCTTGAGAGGTCCTGCCTAGCGCTCGACCTTCGTCT
Source organism: Streptomyces sp. NPDC016851 (assembly GCF_055562795.1). Taxonomy (NCBI): domain Bacteria; kingdom Bacillati; phylum Actinomycetota; class Actinomycetes; order Kitasatosporales; family Streptomycetaceae; genus Streptomyces; species Streptomyces sp. NPDC016851. Next base: position 332,457 of record NZ_JBVHEP010000005.1, on the reverse strand, counting down.
TGTAGCCCCGGCCCCACTGCAGCCCCCAGCCGTACAACCGGTCCAGCTCGGCCTGGAACCCGTAGACGAACTTCGCCTCGCGGCGCACGATGATCTCGTCCTTGATCTTTTCGATCATGACGACGGCGCAGGAGCGGGCCTGTGGCTGGCGTTCGTCGAGGTGGATCTCGATGCGGGGGCCGTTGCTCGGGTAGAGGGTGACGATGGCGTGGGCGCGGTCGAAGGCGGGTGTCGCGTCGTAGATGTAGACGAAGACCAGGAGCCGCTTGATGCTGTCGCGGTGGTCGAGGTTGATGTACATCGTCTCGCCGGACGCGGAGCCGAAGCGGTCGTCACCGCTGAGCTTGACGTACGGCGCGGCGTTGACGTCGCCGAAGTAGCCGCCGAGGGGCTGGACGACGCCCTTGCTGCCGTCCTGGAGTTCGTACAGACAGCCCAGGTCGAGGTCGACGTTGACCACGCTCTGGCTGTGGCCGATGACCTCGGGCGGTTTGAGGGCCCTGAAGGGGTGCCGCAGCAGGCTCTCGCGCTGCGGGCCGCCGATGTCGGAGGTGCGCATCCGCCAGCTCAGGTTGACCCGGAGATGGCCGGTGGCCGCGCCCTGCTTGGTGAGTGATATCTGCGCGCGCCGCTTGGTCAGTTCGATCGCGTTGGTTGCCGCGTGACCCGAGTCGAACTGCACATCGCGCCCGCGCCGGAGTCCGTCGAACAGGCCCATTCCGCCCCCACGTTCCCTTGGTGACCACGGGTCCTCGACGTACCCGCGGCCCTTGACGACCGACGGGGCGGCCCCGAGGAGTCACCTCGGTGGCCGCCCCGCACAGAGCGTTCCTCACCCGGAGGGGTGTCACACCCCGGACGAGACCTCAGTCTTCTCGTCCGAGCCGGCATTCCCCTCGGCCGCCGCCAGTGCCTTGTTGCGGCGGACGGAGGACCAGAAGGACCAGGCGATCAGGATGACGCCGACCGAGCCGGTGATGAACTCGTTGATCTCGTACCGGATGGTGACGAGCAGGATCATGGCGAGCGCGCCGATCGCGTAGTGCGCGCCGTGCTCCAGGTAGACGTAGTCGTCGAGGGTGCCCTCGCGGACCAGGTAGACCGTGAGCGACCGGACGTACATGGCGCCGATGCCGAGGCCGAGGGCCATCAGGACGATGTCGTTGGTGATGGCGAAGGCGCCGATGACACCGTCGAAGGAGAAGGACGCGTCCAGGACCTCCAGGTAGAGGAACATGAAGAACGCGGCTTTACCGGCAACGACGACCGCGGAGCGCGGCTTGCCGGAGCGGACGGCCTCTTCCTCCTGCTCGTGTTCGCGCTCCTCCTCCTCTTCGAGCTTGTCCTCGAAGTAGCCGGAGAGACCACCGACGATCATGTAGGTGATCAGGCCGCCGATACCGGCGAGCAGAACCGTCTCCGCCTTGTCGACGTGCGTGCCGCCGTGCTGGTGGGCGTGGGTCGCGAAGGTGATCGCCGAGATCAGCAGGATGATCAGCGCGATGCAGACCGACAGCATGTCGACCTTGCCGAGCTTGGCAAGCGGGCGCTCCAGCCACCCGAGCCACTTGATGTCCCGGTCCTCGAAGATGAAGTCGAGGAAGATCATCAGCAGGAACATACCGCCGAACGCGGCGATCGCCGGGTGGGCGTCCGTCACGAGCTGCTGGTACTGGTCCTTGTCGGTGAGCGCGAGGTCGACGGCCTCGATCGGCCCGAGCTGTGCGCTGAGGGCGACGATCACGACGGGGAAGACCAGCCGCATGCCGAACACGGCGATCAGGATGCCGATCGTGAGGAAGATTTTCTGCCAGAAGGCACTCATCTTCTTCAGGATTCCGGCGTTGACCACCGCGTTGTCGAAGGACAGCGAGATCTCGAGGACGGACAGGATCGCTACGAGCCCGAGGGCGGCCCACCCTCCATAGAAGACCGCTGCGACCAGGCCGAGCGCGGTGACCGCGAACGACCACCCGAAGGTTTTCAGAAGCACTGGCTACCCAATCGTGTGTGTACGGGTCTCTCCCGTGCCGTACCCGGCTTTACGAACTTTTGAAGCCGAAGTCTAGTCGGCCACCCTTCGCACCCCACGGGGCCCCGGGTTTTGCTCATATCGCGTTACGTGACGTTGACCCCGAAGTCCAGTGCGATGCCCCGCAGTCCCGACGCGTACCCCTGCCCGACGGCCCTGAACTTCCATTCGCCCTGGTAGCGATAGACCTCGCCGAAGATCATCGCGGTCTCGGTGGAGGCGTCCTCGCTGAGGTCGTAACGGGCGAGTTCCTGGCCGTCCGCCTGGTTCACCACGCGGATGAAGGCATTGCTGACCTGGCCGAAGGTCTGGTTCCGCTCGTCGGCCATGTGGATGGAGACGGGAAACACGATCTTGTCGCACTGGGGCGGCACCTTGGAGAGGTCGATCAGGAGCGACTCGTCGTCGCCGTCGCCCTCACCGGTGAGGTTGTCACCGGTGTGCTCCACGGAACCGTCCGGACTCTTGAGCTGGTTGTAGAACACGAACCACTCGTCCCCGAGCACGCGGCCGCTGCTGCACACCAGCGCGCTGGCGTCGAGGTCGAACGGGGCTCCGGTGGTGGAGCGCGCGTCCCAGCCGAGCCCGATCATCACCTGAGTGAGGTTCGGTGCGGCCTTGGACAGGGAGACGTTGCCCCCTTTGGCGAGCGTGACGCCCATGATGCTGTCCCTCCCCGGGTGGTGTTTCTCAGGTGGTCCTGCACGTCCGGCGCCGCACGTAAACCGTGCGGCGCCGGACAGGAAGACCTGGGGGCCCTGTCGCCAGGGCCCGTCAGATGGCTCAGACGTTCACGCCGAAGTCCTGCGCGATGCCGCGCAGGCCCGAGGCGTAGCCCTGGCCGATGGCGCGGAACTTCCACTCCGCACCGTGCCGGTAGAGCTCACCGAAGACCATGGCGGTCTCGGTGGAGGCGTCCTCGCTGAGGTCGTAGCGGGCGATCTCGGCGCCGCCGGCCTGGTTCACGACGCGGATGAACGCGTTGCGGACCTGGCCGAAGGACTGCTGGCGGGTCTCGGCGTCGTAGATGGAGACCGGGAAGACGATCTTCTCGACGTCGGCCGGGACCGTGGCGAGGTCGATCTTGATCTGCTCGTCGTCTCCCTCGCCCTCACCGGTGAGGTTGTCACCGGTGTGCTCGACGGAGCCGTCGGGGCTCTTGAGGTTGTTGAAGAAGATGAAGTGCGCGTCACTGGCGACCTTGCCGGACGGGTTCAGCAGCAGCGCGCTGGCGTCCAGGTCGAAGTCGGTGCCGGTCGTGGTGCGGATGTCCCACCCCAGACCCACGATGACCGCGGTCAGGCCCGGGGCCTCCTTGGTCAGCGATACGTTGCCGCCCTTGCTGAGGCTGACTCCCACGAGTCCTCCATTGGTGTCCAGGGGCGGGATGCCCCGTTGTGCTCGGATGTCGGATCAACGAGTCGATCCTAGTGACGGGTTCCCGCCCCACGCAGGCCCTGAAGCCGACAATTCAGCGGGTGTCGAGCGCATGACGCCCGACCGGCGTCACAGGGTGTCGAGCGCCTTCACGTAGTCGTTCAGGTCGCGCGCGTCCGGCAGGCCGTTGACGACCGTCCAGCGCACGACGCCCTCCTTGTCGATGACGAAGGTGCCGCGCACGGCGCAGCCCTTGTCCTCGTCGAAGACGCCGTAGGCGCGCGAGACGTTGCCGTGCGGCCAGAAGTCCGACAGCAGCGGGTACTCCAGGCCCTCCTGCTCGGCGAAGACGCGCAGCGTGTGGATGGAGTCGTTGGAGACGGCGAGCAGCTGGGTGTCGCGGTCGGAGAACTGCGGCAGGTTGTCCCGCAGCTCGCACAGCTCACCCGTGCACACGCCGGTGAAGGCGAAGGGGTAGAAGAGCAGCACCACGTTCTGCCGACCGCGGAAGTCGGACAGCTTCACGCTCGCGCCGTGGTTGTCCTTGAGCTCGAAGTCGGGGGCCTTCTCGCCGACCTGGATCGCCATCGTTGTGGGTGTCCCTTCGTGGGGCTTCTCGAATGGGCCCCACCCTACGCAGGGACGGGCGCAGACCGGTGGGCGGGCCGACGATGCCGGCCCGCCCCTCCGAACGGCTGACGTGCGGACGTGCCGTACGGCTAACGCTTCGACTTGGCGGCTTTCGGCGTCGCCAGCCGGCTGCCGCTCCAGTCCTTGCCGACGCTGACGCTCTTGGACGCCGTCAGACCCGCCGTGGTGGCGGCTTCCGAGATGTCGCTCGGCTCCACATAGCCCGAACGGCCGGTCTTCGGCGTGAGGAGCAGGATCGCACCGCCCTCTTCGATGTACGTGGTGGCATCGACCAGCGCATCCGTCAGGTCGCCGTCGTCGTCACGGAACCACAGCACAACGGCGTCGGCCACGTCGTCGTAGTCCTCGTCCACCAGGTCGCCCTCGACGATGCCCTCGATGGCCTCGCGGAGTTCCTGGTCCACGTCGTCGTCGTAGCCGATCTCCTGGACCACCTGCCCGGGCTGGAACCCCAGCCTGGCGGCAGGGTTCGTCCGCTCCTCCGCGTGGTCCGCGGTCGCGCTCACGGGTTGCCTCCTGATCATTTCTTGGGATGTCGGAACCCCCTGCTCCTGTGAGCTCGGGGGAATCTCAGCCACGCGCGTGCGCGAAGCATTGGCCGTAGTCCACACGGGCGGGGCGGATCGCGCAAGTACCCGGCCGTTCAGACCGCCGAAACGGTGACGATCCTGGCGGTGTCACCGCAACTCCAGGCACACCATCATGGTCCGAGGTGACGCACACCACACCTTTCTGCCCTGTTTGGGCGTTTGGGAATCGTCCGGGGGTACGAGACTCGAAGGTATTCACCCCATACGTCACGGAGCCGGTCCCACGCCCGGGTTACCGCTGAGTAGAGATGACGTTTGCGGCCCCGAGGTGGACCATGGGAGCGGCGCGGCCCAAGCGACAACGCCCGGCGACGACAGCGAAACAGCGGCCCTCGCAGGCCCTCTGACAGGTAAGGAACAGCGTGGCTTCCGCATCCGATCGCAACCCGATCATCATTGGCGGCCTTCCGAGTCAGGTTCCTGACTTCGATCCCGAAGAGACGCAGGAGTGGCTCGACTCCCTCGACGCCGCCGTCGACGAGCGCGGCCGTGAGCGCGCCCGCTATCTGATGCTGCGGCTGATCGAGCGGGCCCGCGAGAAGCGCGTGGCCGTGCCGGAGATGCGCAGCACGGACTACGTCAACACCATCCCCACCAAGAGCGAGCCGTTCTTCCCGGGCAACGAGGAGATCGAGCGGAAGATCCTCAACGCGACCCGCTGGAACGCGGCGGTGATGGTCTCCCGGGCCCAGCGCCCCGGCATCGGCGTCGGCGGCCACATCGCCACGTTCGCGTCCTCCGCCTCCCTCTACGACGTCGGCTTCAACCACTTCTTCCGCGGCAAGGACGAGGGCGACGGCGGCGACCAGGTCTTCTTCCAGGGCCACGCCTCGCCGGGCATCTACGCCCGCGCCTTCCTGCTGGACCGGCTCAGCGAGCAGCACCTCGACGGCTTCCGCCAGGAGAAGTCGAAGGCGCCGCACGCGCTGTCGTCGTACCCGCACCCGCGGTCGATGCCGGACTTCTGGGAGTTCCCGACGGTGTCGATGGGGCTCGGCCCGATCGGCGCGATCTACCAGGCGCGCATGAACCGCTACATGGAGGCGCGCGGCATCGCCGACACCTCCAAGTCGCACGTCTGGGCGTTCCTCGGCGACGGCGAGATGGACGAGCCGGAGTCGCTGGGCCAGCTGTCCATCGCCGCCCGCGAGGGCCTGGACAACCTCACCTTCGTGGTCAACTGCAACCTCCAGCGCCTCGACGGGCCGGTGCGCGGCAACGGCAAGATCATCCAGGAGCTGGAGTCGATCTTCCGCGGCGCCGGCTGGAACGTGATCAAGCTGGTCTGGGACCGCACCTGGGACCCGCTGCTCGCCCAGGACCGCGACGGCGTGCTGGTCAACAAGATGAACACCACGCCGGACGGGCAGTTCCAGACGTACGCCACGGAGACCGGCGCGTACATCCGCGACCACTTCTTCGGTGACGACCACCGCCTGCGCGCGATGGTCGAGGGCATGACCGACGACCAGATCCTGCACCTGGGGCGCGGCGGTCACGACCACCGGAAGATCTTCGCGGCATACAAGGCGGCCGTGGAGCACAAGGGCCAGCCGACGGTGATCCTCGCCAAGACGATCAAGGGCTGGACGCTGGGCCCGAACTTCGAGGGCCGCAACGCCACGCACCAGATGAAGAAGCTGACGGTCGACGACCTGAAGCGCTTCCGCGACCGGCTGCACCTGCCGATCCCGGACAAGGAGCTGGAGTCCGGCGTGCCGCCGTACTACCACCCGGGCCCGGAGTCGGAGGAACTCCAGTACATGCACGACCGCCGCAGGTCGCTCGGCGGTTACGTCCCCACGCGCGTCGTACGCTCCAAGCCGCTGCCGCTGCCCGAGGACAAGACGTACGCGACGGTGAAGAAGGGCTCGGGCCAGCAGTCCATCGCGACGACGATGGCGTTCGTCCGGCTCCTCAAGGACCTCATGCGGGACAAGGAGATCGGCAAGCGGTTCGTGCTGATCGCGCCGGACGAGTACCGCACGTTCGGCATGGACTCGTTCTTCCCGAGCGCGAAGATCTACAACCCGCTCGGCCAGCAGTACGAGTCGGTCGACCGTGACCTGCTGCTCGCCTACAAGGAAGCGCCGAACGGCCAGATGCTGCACGACGGCATCTCGGAGGCGGGCTGCACGGCGTCCCTGATCGCCGCCGGCTCGGCCTACGCGACCCACGGCGAGCCACTGATCCCGGTCTACGTCTTCTACTCGATGTTCGGCTTCCAGCGCACCGGCGACCAGTTCTGGCAGATGGCCGACCAGCTGGCCCGCGGCTTCGTCCTGGGCGCGACCGCCGGCCGTACGACCCTGACCGGTGAGGGCCTCCAGCACGCCGACGGCCACTCGCAGCTGCTGGCCTCCACGAACCCCGGCTGCGTGGCGTACGACCCGGCGTTCGGCTTCGAGATCGCGCACATCGTCAAGGACGGCCTGCGCCGGATGTACGGCAGCTCCGAGGAGCACCCGCACGGCGAGGACGTCTTCTACTACCTGACCGTCTACAACGAGCCGATCCAGCACCCGGCCGAGCCCGAGAACGTGGACGTGGACGGCATCCTCAAGGGCGTGTACCGCTTCAGCGAGGGCACGGGCGGCTCGATCCCGGCGCAGATCATGGCGTCGGGTGTCTCGGTGCCGTGGGCGGTCGAGGCGCAGAAGATCCTCGCGGAGGACTGGAACGTCAAGGCCGACGTCTGGTCGGCGACCTCCTGGAACGAGCTGCGGCGCGAGGCAGTGGCCTGTGAGGAGCACAACCTGCTGCACCCCGAGGAGGAGCAGCGGGTGCCGTACGTGACGCGGAAGCTGGCCGACGCGCAGGGGCCGGTCGTGGCCGTGTCCGACTGGATGCGAGCGGTTCCGGACCAGATCGCGCGCTGGGTGCCGCAGACGTACCAGTCGCTCGGTGCGGACGGCTTCGGCTTCGCCGACACGCGGGGCGCGGCCCGCCGCTTCTTCCACATCGACGCGCAGTCGATCGTGGTGGCGGTGCTGACCGAGCTGGCCCGTGAGGGCAAGGTCGACCGGTCGGTGCTCAAGCAGGCCATCGACCGGTACCAGCTGCTCGACGTGTCGGCGGCCGACCCGGGGGCCGCGGGCGGCGACGCGTAAGACGTCAGGCCCTGTCAAGGGGTGGTGAGCCTCACGGGTACACCGTGGGCACACCACCCCTTCACCTTTTCTACGATTCGGCCATGCAGCAGCAATCGGCCCGACTCCGTTGGGAACAGCACACGCAGCGGCCCCTCTTCGGCCTGGCCCTGGCCTTCGCCGTCGCCTACGCCGTGCCGATCGTCCGTCCCGACGCGAGCCGGGACGTGGTGGACGTGTGCACGGCCGTCGAGTGGGTGGTGTGGGGCGCGTTCGCGCTCGACTACGTCATACGGCTCGTGCTCGCCGAGCAGCGGCTGGTGTTCGTCCGAACGCACTGGCTCGACCTGGGCGCGGTGTTGCTGCCGATGCTTCAGCCGCTGCGGCTGCTGCGGCTGGTGTCGACGCTGCTGCTGGTCGGGCAGCGGGCGCGGATGGCCTCGCAGATAAAGCTCACGACGTATGTCGTCGGTGCGGTGGTCGGGCTGCTGATGTTCGGGTCGCTGGCGGTGCTGTCGGTGGAGCGGGGCTCGCCGGACGGGAACATCCGGACGCTGGGTGATGCGGTGTGGTGGTCGTTCACGACGATGACCACCGTGGGGTACGGGGATCACGCGCCGACGACCGGGCTGGGGCGGATGCTCGCGGTGGGGCTGATGCTGTCCGGGATCGCCCTGCTGGGTGTGGTGACGGCGAACATCGCGGCGTGGTTCATCGCGCGGTTCGAGAAGGACGACGTGGAGGAGCGGCGGCAGACGGAGGCGATACGGGAGCTGACGGAGGAGGTTCGGGCGTTGCGGGGGGAAGTGGCGGCGTTGAAGGGGACGTCCGTCGAGTAGTGCGCGGGGTTCGTGCTGAGGGCGGGTGGGTGCGCAGCCCGGCGGAGCGGGGTGCCGCTGCGCCCACCCGTGCCGCCCCTAGCGGCACGACTGCCCGCAGCTAGAGGTGGGCCCCCGGCCTGACGGCCAGGGGCCCTTCCCTCACTTCCCCGGGTCAGAACAGCATGCCGTTGCCCGGGGTTGTCGCTCCTGCCAGCCAGAGGATGGCCAGGAGCGTGTCAATAGCGCCCAATACCAGGGCGACCACGGCCGTGGCCGGGCGGGAGCCCGCCCACGTGCGGCCCATGGCGAGCCAGCCGCAGACGATCGCCACGGGGCCGAGGATGATCCCCAGCACGAAGAATCCGGCGACCGCGCAGATGACTCCGATGATTCCGAGCGTCGCGCGATCCGGCCCGGTCCGTGACCACGTCCGGCCACGTGAGCGGGGGTGCCTGCGCGTACCGTGTCCGAAGCTCGCCATCATCAACTCCCGTAAACCCTCAGTCGGTTGGGGTTCTGTTCGGGTTACGACATGGCGAGTACCCCCGATGCGGGCCTCAATCCCGCTGCTTGCGCGCTGCCCCCCTCCGGCAGCGCGCCGCAGCGTCCGTCCTCCATGCCCTGCGGAGGACTTGACCCACTGTGACCTGCGATGCCCGCCGGAGGGGAGGGGTCGGCGGTCTTGTTCACCCTGATAGGCGAACACCCGGAATTCGACCGTCAGATGTGCGCGGCGCCCGCGCCGGCGCCCGCGTTCTCACCGCGCTTGGTGAGGAACGCCACCAGCACCGCCACCACGGCGACGCCGCAGGCGACGAGGGATGCCGCGCTCATGCCGGAGATGAACGTGTCGTGCGCGACGCCCGTGATCTTCGCGGCGATCGCGTCCGGCGTGCCCGGCGCCACCGGCGGGACACCGACCTGGACGGCCTCGGACGCCTGGTGCTCCTGCTCCGGGGTGAGCGGCGGGAGCCCCGCCTTCGTCCAGTTGCCCGTGAGATCGCTGTTGACCTTGGAGGCCATCACGGCGCCGAGCACGGCCGTACCGAGGCTGCCGCCGATCTGCATGGCGGCCTGCTGGAGACCGCCCGCGACGCCCGACAGCTCCATCGGGGCGTTGCCGACGATGACTTCGGTCGCGCCGACCATGACCGGGGCGAGGCCGAGGCCGAGCAGGGCGAACCAGAGCGACATGATGCCGCTGCCGGTGTCCGTCTCCAGCGTCGACATCCCGTACATGGCGATCGCGGTGAGTGCCATACCGCCCGCCAGCGGGACGCGGGGGCCGAACTTGGTGATCATCGCGCCGGCGAGCGGCGAGCCGACGATCATCATGCCGGTGAGCGGCAGCAGATGCAGACCCGCGTCGACCGGCCCCATGCCGTGCACGTTCTGGAGGTAGAACGTCACGAAGAACAGGCCACCCATGAAGGCGATGGCCATCAGGACCATCAGCACGACACCCGCGGACAGCGCCACGGAGCGGAACAGCGCGAGCGGGATCAGCGGCTCCTTCACCTTCGTCTCCCAGAAGCCGAACAGCGCGAAGCCCAGCACGGAGGCGCCGAGGAACGCCAGCGTCTTGGCGTCGCCCCAGCCCCACTCGGACGGCGGAGCCTTGATGAGCGCCCACACCAGGCAGAACACGGAGGTCGACAGCAGGGCGATGCCCAGGATGTCGAAGGAGCGCGGGGCGTTCTCGGCGCGGTGGTCGAGGAGGATCCAGACGCCGAGGACGACGGCGAGGACACCGACCGGCACGTTGATGAAGAACACCGACTGCCAGTTGACGTGCTCGACGAGCACGCCGCCGAGGATCGGGCCGCCGGCGGTGGACGCGCCGATGACCATGCCCCAGATGCCGATCGCCATGTTCAGCTTCTCGGCCGGGAAGGTGGCCCGCAGCAGGCCGAGCGCGGCCGGCATCAGCAGCGCGCCGAAGAGGCCCTGGAGAACGCGGAAGGTGACGACCAGCGCGATGCTGTCGGACAGACCGATGGCCCCCGAGGCGGCCGCGAAGCCGACGACACCGATGAGGAAGGTCTGCCGGTGACCGAAGCGGTCGCCGAGCTTGCCCGCGGTGATCAGCGAGACCGCGAGGGCGAGGAAGTATCCGTTGGTGATCCACTGGACCTGGGCGAAGCTGGCGCCCAGGTCCTTCTGTATCGCGGGGTTGGCTATGGCCACGATGGTGCCGTCGAGGGCCACCATCATGACCCCCACTGCGACGGTGATGAGGGTGAGCCAGGGGTGCCCTCGCAGCCCCTTGCCCGGCGTCGCGTCCGACGGCGTCGCCGGTGCCTTGCCCCCCGACCCCGTCGTGTCGATGGTGGTCTGACTAGTCATGCTTCGAGGCTAATGACAGCCACTGACAATTGACAAACCAATTCACAAGCCGGTAACTGACATGACACCTTCCATATAACCTGAACTGGGCAAACACCGAAAGAGAGAGGCACCTCTTTGAACCTGCGCGAACGCAAGAAACGGCGCACCCGGGACGCGCTGCTGCGAGCCGCCCTGGAACTGTTCGCCACGCGCGGGTACGAGGAGACGACCGTCGACGACATCGCCGCCGCCGTCGACGTCTCACAGCGCACCTTCTTCCGCTACTTCGCGGGCAAGGAGGAGACGGCGTTCTACGTGCCGCGGCTCGCGGAGACCCAGGTCGTCGAGGCCGTACGGGCCCGCCCGCCGGGCGAGGCGCCGCTGGAGGCGCTGCGCCGGGCCGTGCTGGAGAGCTGGGACACGATCAACGAGATCATCGAGGAGATCGTGCCGGTCGAGCTCCACCTGCGCGTCTACCGGGTGATCGAGTCCACGCCCGCACTGCTCGCCGCCCATCTGCGGCGGTCGGCGGAACTGGAGGAGGAGCTCGCGCGCATCATCGCCGAGCGCGAGGGGCTCGACGTGGACACGGATCCGCGGCCCCGCATCATCGTGGCCCTCTTCGGCGGAGTGATTCGCGTCACCGAGCGACTGTGGTCCGCGGGGGACGACCTCACCCTGGAAGGAATGCGCCAACTCACCGCCGCCTACCTCGATCAGGTGGGTCCGGCCCTGGCCGGGAACTGGCGTACAGAGCAGTCCCCTTAGCACATCCCCCGAAACGTGATCCCGGTCACTTGGTTAACGCGAGACCCTCTCGTTCTCCTAGTGTGTCCTTTCAGTGACTTCCTTCGACACCACCCCGCAGCTGAACGTCTGGCGCGCACTGCTCGCTCTGGCCGTCGTGTTCGTGATGCTGGCGACCACCGGCTGGACCGCTCTGCGCAACCAGCGGGGCGACACGCCGCTCCAGGCCTCGCTCTCCGCCTGGGAGCACGGCCGGATCGGCGGCTACCGGCTGCCGGACCCGCAGTCCCAGCCGACGAAGCTGGCCCGCTTCTTCTCCTCGCTCACCGAGCGGGACCGCGCGAGCCTGGTCCGCAAGTACCCGCTCGCGATCGGCAACATGAACGGCGCCCCGGTCGAACTGCGCTACCGCGCCAATCGCGTCGCGCTCGGCCAGGCACGCGAGGTCGAGCGGGAGCGCATGCACGACAGCCGTCTCACCCCGTCCGGGAAACATGAGGCGCGCCGCCGGATGCACCGCTTCGAAGACCTCATGGAGAAGGGCCGCCACATCCTCGCCTTCGACCCCGAGGGTTCGGGACGGGTGGCGGAGGTCTTCGGCGACCTGCGCGAGGCGGAGCGGGTCTCGGTCGTCGTGCCCGGCGTGGACACCAACCTGCTCACCTTCCAGCGCACGCAGCGCAAGTACGCGGCGCCCGTCGGCATGGCCGAGTCCCTGTACGCGGCCGAGCGGACGGCGAGCCCCTCGACCCGTACGGCCGTGATCGCCTGGGCCGACTACACGGCACCCAGCGGACTCGGTATCGACTCGGCCACGGCGATGCGCGCCGAGGAGGGCGCCGTACGGCTGAACGCGCTGGTGCGGGCGCTGCCGGGCGGCTCGCCGGTGTCGCTGTTCTGCCACAGCTACGGCTCCGTGGTGTGCGGGGTCGCCGCGCACTCGTTGCCGGGCCGGGTGTCCGACATCGCGGTGGCCGGCAGCCCCGGCATGCGCGCGCAGAAGGCCGCCCAGCTGCACACCACGGCCCGGGTGTGGGCGATGCGGGACGCCGACGACTGGATCCAGGACGTGCCCTACCTGGAGTTCGGCGGGCTCGGCCACGGGGCCGATCCGGTGTCCACCGGGTTCGGTGCGCGGGTGCTGTCGGCGCAGGGCGCGAAGGGTCACGCCGGCTACTTCGAGCCGGGTACGGCAAGTCTGATGAATTTCGCAGAGATCGGCGTTGGCGCATACCGCTCGGTGCACTGCGCGCACGAAGACGGCGTCTGCCGGACCGGTTTGTCCGGCACGGCCGCGGCCTGACGCGCGTAGAGGCGAAGAAACTGCGGTCTGCTCGGGAGGGGGACGGAGGAGCGCGTGCCGCATACGATGAGCCGCATGGGTGACGTACTGGCCGGATTTCATGCCGCCTGGGAGTTCGAGTCCGACTCCGTGCTCATCCGCTACGAACGGGGGATTCGAACACCCAAACTCTTCCAGGCGCTGGGGGAACGCCGTGTGCCCCTGGACGCGATCGCCGGGGTGACACTGACGCGCGGCAAGCGCGGCACGGTGGTGCTGCGCGTCGAGCCGCGGCCGGGTGCGGATCCGTTGATGGAGGCCGCCGCCGGACAGCTCAAGGACAGCGGCGATCCCTACCGGCTGGTGCTGCCCGCCGACCGGGAGGTCCTCGCGGAGTACTACGCCGACGAGTTGCGGTCGCTGCTGACGGAGTCGGACTCCGGGCCGGCGGACCGGTTCCTCGTGGAGCCGCCGAAGGGGCCGCTGTCGTTCAAGGCGTACGACGGGAAGGCCTCGTTCGACGGGCGGACCGTGAACTTCCGGTGGTTCTGGACCGGGGCGTCGTCGGCGAAGTGGAAGGCCGGGGACCAGAGCTTCCCCGTCGGGGAGCTGAACGGGGTGGAGTGGCGCTCGCCCGAGGTCTTCGAGGGGCATCTGCGGTTGTTGCGGCGCGACGAGTCGGGGGCCGGGGTGGCTGCGCAGGCCGACCAGGATCCTGCCGCGGTGGTGTTCGGGCTGGGGTACGGGCCTGTGCATGAGTCACTGCCGTTCGCCGCGGCGGTGTTGGCGGCGGTGCGGGCGTCGAGTCCGGTGGCGGCCGTGTCCGCGGGCGGGCCGCGGCGTGATCCTGCGGATATCGCCGAGCGGATTCGGCACCTTGGGGAGTTGCATCAGGCGGGGTTGGTGACCGATGAGGAGTTTTCGGTCAAAAAGGCGGAATTGCTGGCGGAGCTTTAGCGTCTGCCGTGTTCTCGCCGTGGGCGGGCGCGGGTTGTGCGTGGTTGATCGCGCAGTTCCCCGCGCCCCTAAGAGCCTTTACTCCCTGCCCGCTGAAGTGAACGCCATGTCCGCGTAGCGGTTGCCTGCTACCTGGGCCGCGATGCCGTCCAGTTGGGCCAGTTCCTCGTCCGTCAGGACGATCCTGGTTGCCGCCGTGTTCTCCTCGACCCTCGTCGGCTTGCGGGTGCCCGGGATCGGGATGACCGGGAGGTCGTGGACCGCTGCCTGCTGCTGGACCCAGGCCAGGGCGATCTGGCCCGGGGTGGCGTCGTGGGACGAGGCGATCGTGCGGATCGGCTCCAGCAGGGCGGCGTTGCGCGCCGCGTTGTCCCCCGTGAAACGGGGCTGCTGGCGACGGAAGTCGTCGGGGGTCAGGTCCTCGGCCTTGGCGAAGGAACCCGTGAGGAAGCCCCGGCCGAGCGGGGAGTAGGGGACCAAGGCCACCCCGAGATCGCGGGCCGCGGGGACGACCTTCGGCTCGATGTCACGGCTGAACAGCGACCACTCCGACTGCACGGCCGCGATCGGGTGCACCGCGTGGGCGGCGCGCAGTTCGTCCGCCGTGACCTCGCTCAGGCCCAGGTGCTTGACCTTGCCCTCGCGGACCAGGTCGGCCATGGTGCCGACGCTCTCCTCGATCGGCACGTTCACATCGCGCCGGTGCATGTAGTACAGGTCGATGACGTCGACGTCGAGGCGCTTCAGGCTCTCCTCGACGGCCTGGCGGATGTAGGGCGGGTCGTTGCGGATGACGCGGCGGGTCGGGTCGTCCGGGGGGATCGACAGGGCGAACTTGGTCGCGATGACGACCTCGTCGCGGTGTGCCTTGAAGAACGGCGAGAGGAACCGCTCGTTCTCGCCGGCGCCGTACGCGTCGGCCGTGTCGTAGAAGGTGACGCCCAGTTCGAGCGCCCGTTCGAGGGTGGCCCGGGACGCGTCGGCGTCCACGGGCCCGTAGGCGAAGCTCATGCCCATGCAGCCGAGGCCCTGGACACCCACCTCGGGGCCGTGGTCGCCGAGCTTCGCCGTCGTGATCCTGCCGTCCGTCATCGGGACCTCTCCGACGCCAGGGCCCGCCCGGCGTCCGCGTAGAAACTGATCTTCCGGTCGAGCACGGCGAGCGTGCCCCGGAGTTCGTCGATCCTGGCCAGCACGTCCTCGCGGGTCGTCTTCAGCAGCTCGAAGCGCTCGCCGTAGGTGTGGTCGCCCTCGCGCACGAGTTCCGCGTACCTGACCATGTCGGCGACCGGCATGCCCGTCAGGCGGAGCTTGCCGACGAGGTCGAGCCAGTCGAGGTCGCGGTTGGTGTAGCGTCGCTGGCCGGTGTGGGACCGGTCGATGTGCGGCATCAGGCCGATGCGCTCGTACCAGCGCAGGGTGTGCGCCGTCAGGCCGGTCAGGGCGACGACCTCGCTGATCGTGTAGCGGTCCTCGCCGTCCGGACGCCGGTTCTGCTGGGGCGGCCCGGCGCAGCTGTCGGCCCTGGCACCCGTGGTCTCCATCACCGTCATGGCCCCAACGCTAGAACCTTGGAGTGCACTCCAAGCAAGCGCGGACGGTAAGAAATCGGCAGGACGCTTCTTGATCCGGCTGGTTAACGTAGGGCGTCATGAGTGCCGTACGCCGCGCCCTGCCCGAGGACGCCGAGGAAGTCCTCCGCCTGCGCCAGATCATGATCGACTCGCTGTTCGGTGACCCCTCCGCCGTCTGGCACGGGGAGTCGCTCCCCACGCTGAGGGCCAAACTGGGCGAGCCGGACGGGGACTTCACGGCGTTCGTCGTGGACCACCCGGAGCGGCCGGGGGCGCTGGCGTCGCTGGTCGCCGGGACGATCGACTACCGCATCGGGAAGCCGGGCGACCCGCGGGGCATGGTGGGCTTCGTCTTCAGCGTCGCCACCGACCCGTCCGCCCGGCGCCGTGGCTACGCGCGCGCGTGCATGACGACGCTGCTGGAGTGGTTCCGCGAGCGCGGTGCCCGGCGCGTGCAGCTCACCGCCTCGCCGGAGGCCGAGCCGCTGTACGTCTCCCTCGGCTTCCGACCCAAGCCCGACCCCTTGCTGGAGCTGACGCTCTGAGCGCATAGGCTCGAACGCATGTCGCTGAAGAGCCTCGCGTTGATCGAGAACTGGCCGGTTCCCACCGCCGCGGCGGGTGTCGTACGGGCGGACGGCACCGTGCTGGGCACCCACGGACCGGCCGGACAGCGGTTCCCGCTCGCGTCGGTGACCAAGCCGCTCGCCGCCTACGCGGCGCTCGTCGCCTACGAGGAGGGGGCCGTCGAACTCGACGAGCCCGCCGGTCCGGCCGGGTCGACGGTCCGGCACCTGCTCGCGCACACCTCGGGCCTCGCCTTCGACGAGCACAAGGTCACGTCCCCGCCCGGGGAGCGGCGGCTGTACTCCAACGCCGGTTTCGAGCAGCTCGGCGACCACCTCGCGAAGGCGACCGACATCCCGTTCGGGGAGTACCTGCGGCAGGCCGTGCTGGAGCCACTGGGCATGACTTCGACCACCCTCGACGGCTCTCCGGCCAAGGACGGCGTGTCCACGATCGAGGACCTGCTGCGGTTCGCGGCCGAGGTGCAGGCCCCGCGCCTGCTGGACCCCCGTACGGTCGCCGAGGCGATGACCGTGCACTACCCGGGCACGAAGGGCGTCCTGCCGGGGTACGGGCACCAGAACCCCAACGACTGGGGGCTCGGCTTCGAGATCCGCGACTCCAAGTCGCCGCACTGGACGGGCTCTTCGTCCTCGCCTCGGACGTTCGGTCACTTCGGGCAGTCGGGTACGTTCCTGTGGATCGACCCCGACGCGCGGGCCGCGTGCGTGGCGCTGGCGGACCGGGCGTTCGGGCCGTGGGCGATCGAGACGTGGCCGGCGTTCACGGACGCGGTGCTCGCCGAGCTTTAGTTCATCTCCCAGACCAGCAGCTCCGCCTCCGTCACGCCCTCGGCCTCCAGGCCCTTGGCGTCGGCGATCCGGGCCGCGTCGCCGGCGCGCAGCGTCTCGCCCTCCAGGCGTACGTCGCCGTGTACGACGTGCACGTACGCGAACGCCGCGTCCGGTACGGCCGTCCGCTCCCCCGGCCCCAGGCGCCGGACGTGCAGCATCGCTCCGGCCTCCGGGACGGCGTACGGCGTCGAGTCGGCGATGCCGTGGACGACCTCGTAGGACGGGTCGCCGCCGGGCCGGAGCGGGGCCAGCCACATCTGGACGAAGGTGAGGGGGCCGGGGCCGTCGTTGCGCTCCACGTGCCGCACCCCGCCCGCCGAGCTGAGCCGCTGGACGTCTCCGTGGCGCACCACCGACTCGTGCCCGATGGAGTCCCGGTGCGTCAGCTCGCCCTCGACCACCCAGGTCACGATCTCGGTGTGGCTGTGCGGATGCTCGTCGAAGCCGGCACCGGGCGCCAGGTGCTCCTCGTTGCAGGCGATCACCGCGCCGAAACGGAGGTTGTCCGGGTCGTAGTGGGGCCCGAAGGAGAAGGCGTGCCGGCTCTCGATTCCGGCCGCCGGGTCACCGCCCTGGTAGCGCTCTTCGGCGCGCCGAATGTCCATCACGGAGTCCACCGTAGGCCCTGCGACGCACCTTCCCGTCCGGATAAGGCAGTCTTGTCCCGTGCCCGAACCCGAAACCAGCAAGCACCAGGCCGCAGCCCACGACGTCCATCCGCATGCCGCGACGCTGAAGCGGCTGGAGCAGTCGTCCGGATCGCTCGCCGCGCAGGCCATCGCGCGGATGGACGAGACGCTGCCCTGGTACCGGGCCATGCCCCCGGAGAACCGTTCCTGGATCGGTCTCGTCGCGCAGGCGGGTATCGCCGCCTTCACCGAGTGGTTCCGGCATCCGGACGCCCCGCAGGCCATCTCCACCGACGTGTTCGGAACCGCGCCGCGCGAGCTGACCCGGGCGATCACGCTGCGCCAGACCGTGGAGATGGTGCGCACCACCATCGAGGTCATGGAGTCCGCGATCGACGAGGTCGCGGCCCCCGGCGACGAGCGGGTGCTGCGCGAGGCCCTGCTCGTGTACGCCCGGGAGATCGCCTTCGCCACCGCCCAGGTGTACGCGCAGGCCGCCGAGGCACGCGGTGCCTGGGACGCCCGCCTGGAGTCCCTGGTCGTGAACGCCGTGCTCAGCGGCGAGGCCGACGAGGGCGCCGTCTCGCGGGCCGCCGCCCTCGGGTGGAACTCGCCCGAGCACGTGTGCGTCGTGCTCGGCACCGCGCCCGACGGGGACAGCGAGCTGACCGTCGAGGCCATACGGCGAGCGGCCCGGCACGCCAAGCTCCAGGTGCTCACCGGGGTGCTCGGCGACCGGCTGGTCGTCATCGCGGGCGGCAGCGACAACCCGCTGGCCGTCGCCAAGTCGCTCATCGGCCCGTTCGCGGCCGGACCGGTCGTGGCGGGCCCCGTGGTGCCCGACCTCCAGGCCGCGACCCGGTCCGCGCAGGCCGCGGCGGCGGGGCTCAAGGCGTGTTCCGCCTGGCAGGACGCCCCGCGCCCGGTCCTGGCGGACGACCTGCTTCCGGAGCGGGCGATGGCCGGTGACCCCTCGGCCCGCGACCAGCTGGTGGAGGAGATCTACAGACCGCTGGAGGAGGCCGGGGCCGCGCTCCTGGAGACCCTCAGCGTCTATCTCGAACAGGCGAGCAGCCTCGAAGGGGCCGCGCGGATGCTCTTCGTGCATCCCAACACCGTCCGCTACCGGCTTCGACGTGTGACTGACGTCACCGGCTGGTCACCCTCCGATGTACGCTCTGCGTTCACCCTGCGGATAGCGCTGATCCTGGGGCGTCTGGTCGATGGAGATCTCCAGCCCTAAGGTTTTGTCGGGGCTCGACAAAACCCCCTCGTGTTCTTCGTCCCTGTCCCCACGGGCGGCCGTGCCCGTACCCAAGAGAGAGTGTGAGAGTGCTCGTACTCGTCGCTCCCGGCCAGGGCGCCCAGACGCCCGGCTTCCTGTCAGCATGGCTCGACTTCCCCGGTGTCCGCGGTGCCCTCGAGGCCTGGTCGGACGCCGTGGGACTCGACCTGATCCGTTACGGCACCGAGGCCGACGCGGAGGAGATCCGCGACACCGCGGTGGCGCAGCCGCTGCTGGTCGCGGCCGGACTGGCGTCCGCGTACATGCTCTTCGACGACCCGGCCGAGCTGCCGCGCAAGGTCGGTGCCCTCGCCGGTCACAGCGTCGGTGAGATCACCGCGGCCTCGCTCGCCGGGGTGCTCCCGCACGAGGAGGCGCTCCGCCTGGTCCGCACCCGCGGGCTCGCCATGGCCGAGGCCGCCGCCGTCACCGAGACCGGCATGGCCGCGCTCCTCGGCGGCGACCCCGAAGTGACGGTTCCGCACCTGGAGAAGCTCGGCCTGACCCCGGCGAACATCAACGGCGCGGGCCAGATCGTCGCGGCCGGCACCAAGGAGCAGCTCGCCGCGCTGGAGGCGGACAAGCCCGAGGGCGTGCGCAAGGTCATCGCGCTGAAGGTGGCCGGCGCCTTCCACACGCACCACATGGCCCCCGCGGTCGACACGCTGGCGAAGGCCGCCGAGGCCCTGGCGCCCGGCGACCCGGAGGTCACCTACGTCTCGAACAAGGACGGGCAGGCGGTCACCACCGGCACCGAGGTGCTGGACCGGCTGGTCGGCCAGGTCGCCAACCCGGTCCGCTGGGACCTGTGCATGGAGACCTTCAAGGAGCTCGGTGTCACGGCCCTGATCGAGGTGTGCCCCGGCGGGACCCTCACCGGCCTGGCCAGGCGTGCCCTGCCCGGGGTGAAGACGCTGGCCCTGAAGTCCCCCGCCGACCTCGACGCGGCTCGCGAGCTCATCGCCGAGCAGAGTGCCTAGAAGGAGCCCGAGAGCATGGCGAAGATCAAGCCCAGCAAGGGCGCCCCGTACGCGCGGATCCTCGGCGTCGGCGGCTACCGCCCGACGCGGGTCGTGCCGAACGAGGTGATCCTGGAGACGATCGAGTCGTCCGACGAGTGGATCCGCTCGCGCTCCGGCATCGAGACGCGGCACTGGGCCTCCGACGAGGAGACCGTCGCCGCGATGTCGATCGAGGCGTCCGGCAAGGCCATCGCCGACGCCGGTATCTCCGTCGAGCAGATCGGCGGTGTGATCGTCTCCACCGTCTCGCACTTCAAGCAGACTCCGGCCGTCGCCACCGAGATCGCCGACAAGCTGGGCACCGACCGGGCCGCCGCCTTCGACATCTCGGCGGGCTGCGCGGGCTTCGGCTACGGCCTCACGCTCGCCAAGGGCATGATCGTCGAGGGCTCGGCGGAGTACGTCCTGGTGATCGGCGTCGAGCGGCTGAGCGACCTGACCGACCTGGAGGACCGGGCGACGGCCTTCCTGTTCGGCGACGGTGCCGGCGCGGTCGTGGTCGGCCCGGCCCAGGAGCCCGCGATCGGCCCGACCGTGTGGGGCTCGGAGGGCGACAAGTCCGACACCATCAAGCAGACCGTGCCGTGGACGGACTACCGCGACGGGACGGTCGAGAAGTTCCCCGCGATCACCCAGGAAGGCCAGGCGGTGTTCCGCTGGGCCGTGTTCGAGATGGCGAAGGTCGCCCAGCAGGCGCTGGACGCGGCCGGGATCACCGTGGACGACCTGGACGTCTTCATCCCGCACCAGGCCAACGTGCGGATCATCGACTCGATGGTGAAGACACTGAAACTGCCGGAGCACGTCACGGTCGCCCGTGACATCCGCACCACCGGCAACACCTCGGCCGCCTCGATCCCGCTCGCGATGGAGCGGCTCCTGGCGACCGGCGAGGCGAAGAGCGGCGACACCGCGCTCGTCATCGGCTTCGGGGCGGGTCTCGTCTACGCCGCGACTGTCGTTACCCTCCCCTAGGCACTCCGTGCCGGATCATGCGGTCCGGTACGGGAGAAACACCTGCCACACCCTCTGGAACATCTACGAAGGAGCGCCGACATGGCCGCCACTCAGGAAGAGATCGTCGCCGGTCTCGCCGAGATCGTGAACGAGATCGCCGGCATCCCGGTTGAGGACGTCCAGCTGGACAAGTCCTTCACCGACGACCTGGACGTCGACTCGCTGTCCATGGTCGAGGTCGTCGTCGCCGCCGAAGAGCGCTTCGACGTCAAGATCCCGGACGAGGACGTCAAGAACCTCAAGACCGTCGGCGACGCGACGAACTACATCCTCAAGCACCAGGCCTGATCGGCCGATCAGGCCTTTGGGCTGACTGCCCCGCCACCCGGCGGTGGCGCCGCTTAATCCTCGGATCCGTTGGAGAAAGAATTCCCGTGAGCTCGACCAATCGCACCGTGGTCGTCACCGGTATCGGCGCAACCACACCGCTGGGTGGCGACGTAGCCTCTACCTGGGAGGGCCTGATCGCCGGACGTTCCGGCGTCAAGCCCCTGGAGCAGGACTGGGCGGCCGATCAGGCGGTCAAGATCGCCGCCCCGGTCGCCGTGGAGCCGACCGAGGTCATCCCCCGGCCGCAGGCCCGCCGACTCGACCGCTCGGCGCAGTTCGCGCTGGTCGCGGCCAAGGAGGCCTGGGCGGACGCCGGTTTCGAGGCGAAGGCCGGCGACGACCCGGCCGTCGACCCCGACCGGCTCGGCGCGGTCATCGCCTCCGGCATCGGCGGCGTGACGACGCTCCTCGACCAGTACGACGTGCTCAAGGAGAAGGGCGTCCGCCGCGTCTCCCCGCACACCGTTCCCATGCTGATGCCCAACAGCCCGTCGGCCAACGTCGGGTTGGCCGTGGGTGCCCGGGCGGGCGTGCACACGCCGGTCTCCGCCTGTGCCTCGGGCGCCGAGGCCATCGGCTACGCCATCGAGATGATCCGCACCGGCCGCGCCGACATCGTCGTCGCCGGTGGTACGGAGGCGGCGATCCACCCGCTGCCCATCGCCGCGTTCGGCAACATGATGGCGATGTCCAAGAACAACGACGACCCGCAGGGCGCGTCGCGTCCCTACGACGTGGCCCGCGACGGCTTCGTCCTCGGCGAGGGCGCCGGTGTCGTCGTCCTGGAGTCCGCCGAGCACGCCGCCAAGCGCGGGGCCCGGGTGTACGCCGAGGCGGTCGGGCAGGGCATCTCCGCCGACAGCCACGACATCGTGCAGCCGGAGCCGGAGGGGCGGGGCATCTCGCAGGCCCTGCAGAACCTGCTGGAGCGCACCGACCTGGACCCGGCGGAGATCGTGCACGTCAACGCGCACGCGACGTCGACGCCGGCCGGTGACATCGCCGAGCTGAAGGCGCTGCGGAAGGTGTTCGGCGACGACACCGACCACATCGCGGTGTCGGCGACGAAGTCGATGACCGGGCATCTGCTGGGTGGTGCGGGTGGTGTCGAGACGGTGGCGACCGTGCTCGCGCTGTACCACCGGGTGGCTCCGCCGACGATCAACGTGGAGAACCTCGACCCCGAGGCCGAGGCGAACGCGGACGTGGTGCGGGGTGAGGCCCGGAAGCTGCCGGTCGATGGGCGTATCGCCGCGTTGAACGACTCGTTCGGGTTCGGTGGGCACAACGTGGTGCTGGCGTTCCGGACCGTGTGATCTGAGCGTTGTTCGGCCCGAACTCCCCGTGGGGGGTTCGGGCCGTTCGCCGTTGTATGGCGGGTTGTGTGCCGAGTGCCGGCCGGTGGGGGTTGTTCGCGCAGTTCCCCGCGCCCCTAAAAGAAGGGCCTCACACCACCTGGTGGAGCCAGCGGACCGGGGCGCCTTCGCCCGCGTAGCGGAAGGGTTCCAGCTCGTCGTCCCAGGGCTTGCCCAGGAGTTTGTTGAGCTCGGCCTCCAGGTCCGTTTCGCCGCGCTGGCTGCGCTGCAGGGCCGCGCGCAGGCGGTCCTCGGGGATGAGGATGTCGCCGTGGATGCCGGTGACGGCGTGGAAGATGCCCAGGTCTGGGGTGCAGCTGTAGCGCTCGCCCTCGGCGGTGGGGCAGGGTTCCGCGGTGACCTCGAAGCGGAGCAGGTGCCAGCCGCGCAGGGCGGAGGCGAGCTTGGACGCCGTGCCCACCTGGCCCTGCCAGGAGAACTCAGAGCGCCAGGTGCCCGGGGCGGCGGGCTGACGGATCCAGTCCAGGCTGACGCGCGTACCGAGCACCCCGGCGACGGCCCACTCGACGTGCGGGCACAGCGCGCGCGGCGCCGAGTGCACGTACAGAACTCCACGTGTCGTCACCGGAACCTCCGGGCAGAGCGGGACATCTTGGAAACGGGCGGAACGGCTGTGACCGGGCGGGTCACGTTGATGGCGAGGCTACCGTGCGGTGACGCAAGGAGTGTGACGTACGGTCGGTCCAGGTGCCGGGAAACTCCCGCCATTCACCCAGGGGGACGCTTGTACGGGTGTGAGCCGTTGCACCTGATCGGTCGGGAACCCTCGTGCGTTGTTATTGGTTGGGGAGACAGGCACGGCGCGGCGAGGGGATGGACCAGGGATGCGGAAGCGAAGCCACCGCTCGCGCGTCGTTCTTGCCGTGGCCGTGGCGGCAGCCCTGGGTGCCGCCGGGTGTGACGCCGTCGGGGGCGACTCCCCCGCCCCGTCCGCCACCGCCGAGCCGTCCCCCAGGCCCACACCCCTGTGGGACCGCAGCCCGAGTTCCGTCGCGGCCGTGGGCGATTCCATCACGCGGGGTTTCGACGCCTGTGACGTGCTGTCGGACTGCCCGGAGGCGTCCTGGGCGACCGGCGCGAGCCCCGAGGTCGACTCCCTCGCCGTCCGGCTGCTGGGCCGGGCGGGAGCCGCGAAGCGGAGCTGGAACTACGCCGTGACCGGGGCGCGGATGGCGGACCTGCCCGGGCAGATCGCCCAGGCGGTGCGGAGGAAGCCGCAGCTGGTGACGGTGATGGTGGGGGCCAACGACGCCTGCCGGGCCACCCCCTCGGCGATGACCCCGGTCAGCGAGTTCCGCGCCGACTTCGAGGACTCCCTGCGCTCCCTGCGCAAGGCGCTGCCCAAGGCCCAGGTGTTCGTGGCGAGCGTGCCGAACCTGAAGCGGCTGTGGTCCGAGGGCCGCGCCAGCCCGATGGGCAAGCAGATCTGGCAGCTGGGCATCTGCCCGTCGATGCTGGGTGACGCGGACGCCCTGGACTCGGCGGCCAACCTGCGGCGGAACACGGTGCAGAAGCGGGTGGAGGACTACAACAAGGTCCTGAAGGAGGTCTGCGCCGAGGACAAGCGGTGCCGCCACGACGGGGGCGCGGTGTACGAGTACCGCTTCGGCACCGCCCAGTTGAGCCGCTGGGACTACTTCCACCCGAGCGTGAACGGACAGGCCCGGTTGGCGGAGATCGCCTACCGGACGGTCACGGCGGAGCGGCCCTGACCCGAGGCCTGACTTAGAGTTCCGCACATGAACGAACTCTTCGGCACACTTTCCGACGGCACGCCGGTGCACCGCTGGACCCTGGAGCGGGCGGGCGTCCGGGTGCGGATCCTGTCGTACGGCGGAATCGTGCAGTCCGTCGAGGTGCCGGACCGGGAGGGGCGGGCCGGGGACGTGGTGCTGGGGTTCCCGGGCCTCGACGGCTATCTCGCTCACCCGGAGCCGTATCTCGGCGCCCTGGTCGGGCGGTACGCCAACCGGATCGCCGGGGCCCGGTTCCCGCTGGACGGGCGGACGTACGCGCTCGAACCGAACAACGGGCCGAACGCGCTGCACGGTGGCCTGCGTGGTTTCGACAAGCGGGTGTGGGAGGGGACGCCCGTCGAGCACGGGGTGCGGCTCGCGCGGGTCAGTTCGCACGGGGAGGAGGGCTTCCCGGGACGGCTGGAGGTCTCGGCGACGTACACGCTCCAGGAGAGCGGTGCGCTGCGGATCGCGTACGAGGCGGTGACGGACGCGCCGACCGTGGTGAACCTGACGAACCACAGCTACTTCAACCTGGCCGGTTCCGGTGACGCGGGCGGTCACGAGCTGCGCCTGGCCGCCTCCCGGTACACGCCGGTGGACGCGGACCTGATCCCGACCGGCAGCCTGGACGACGTGACCGGCACGCGCTTCGACTTCCGAGAGGCCCGCAAGGTCGGCGCCGGCTACGACCACAACTTCGTGCTCGACAAGGGCGTGACGGACGTTCCCGAACAGGTCGCGGAGCTGCACGACCCGGCGTCCGGGCGGGTGCTGACGGTGGCGACCACCGAGCCCGGACTCCAGCTGTACACCGCCGACCATCTGGGCGAGCCCTTCGCCCCCGGCGACGGCATCGCGCTGGAGACCCAGCACTTCCCCGACTCCCCGAACCGGCCGGAGTTCCCGGGCACGGTGCTGCGGCCGGGCGGGGTGTACCGCTCGGAGACGGTGTACGGGTTCGGCATCCGCTAGAGAGTGTCGGGGCCTGAGAGACCACGAGCCCCGGTCCAGGGGTCAGGTCCCGGACCGGGGCTGCTCGGTGGGGAACTCGTCCCGGATCAGACGTTAATCGTCGCGGTGATCCTGCGGTCCGTGATCGAGCGCCCGACCTGGATCTCGTACGAACCCTTCACACACGACCACGACATGGTCGTCTCGTCCCAGATCTCGAAGGCCCGGCGCGGCAGTTCGACGGTCGCCTCGACGCTCTCGCCGGGGCCGGCGTCCACGCCCGAGAATCCGGCCAGCCAGCGGGCCGGGCGGTCGGGGTCGGGCTCGCTCGGGGCGAGGTAGATCTGGACGACCTCGTGGCCGGGGCGGTCGCCGGTGTTGCGGAGGCGGACCTTCGCGGTGGTGGTGTCGGCCGCGCCTTCGACCTCGACCGATTCGTAGGTCCAGTCGGTGTAGCCGAGGCCGTGGCCGAAGGGGTAGGCGGGGGTGCGGCCCTGCTTCTCCCAGGCGCGGTAGCCGATGAAGACGTCCTCTTCGTAGGGGAGTTCGCCGCCCTCCGGGACGACCTGGGTGACCGGGGCGTCGGCGAGGGAGCCCCAGGTGGTGGGCAGGCGGCCGCCGGGTTCGTGGGCGCCGGTGAGGACGTCGGCGAGAGCCGCGCCGCCCTCCTGGCCCGGGAACCAGGTGAGCAGCACGGCGGCGACGTCGTCGCGCCACGGCATCTCCACCGGGGAGCCGGCGTTGACGACCACGACGGTGTCCGGGTTGGCGGCGGCGACGGCGCGGACCAGGTCGTCCTGGCGGCCGGGCAGGCGCAGGTCCGTGCGGTCGAAGCCCTCCGACTCGACGCGGTCGGTGGTGGCGACCACGACGACGGCCGTGTCGGCGGCCCGGGCGGCCGCGGCGGCCTCGGCGATCAGCTCGTCGGGGTCGCGCTGCGGGTCCTGGTGGGCGAGCGTGAAGCCGATCGTCCGCATGGGGTGGTCGCCGGCCGGCGGGACGGTGTAGGTCAGGGAGACGTCGACCGGTTCGCCCGTGGTCAGGTCGACCCGGGCGTGGGGCACCGGGGATCCGAAGAACGCCGCGAAGGGGTCGCCGTCCTCGGCGGGGCGCTGGACGTCGTCGAAGTACGTGGTGCCCGCGACGGTCAGCCGGAAGGGGCCGAGGCCCTTGATGCCGAAGGTGTGCGTGCCGGTCTCGCGCGGGGTGAAGGTGCCCGTCAGCTCGACGGTCGCCAGGGTGTCGTGGGTGACGCCGTCCGGGAGGTCGTCGCCCATCCACTGGATGTGGCCGCCGGCGGCCGAGCGGGTGCCGATGACGGTGCCCTCGCTGTCGCGGCAGACGGCGCGCAGCTCGAAGCCCTGGCCGGCGACGGGGAGTTCGGTGTTCGGGTCGGCGCCGAGGGCGTAGGTGAGGCTGCCGTCGGGGAGGGCGGCGGTGAGGCCGTCGAGCGGGGAGACGGTCCGGGCAGGGAAGACGGTGGCGGAGCCGCCGCCGAGGACGCGGGCGTCGCGGGCGGCGGCGCCGATCAGCGCGATCCTGCCGGGCTTCAGCGGCAGCGCGCCGCTGTCGTTGCGGACGAGGACGAAGGAGCGGCGGGCGACCTCGCGGGCGAGCGACTCGCCGTGGACAGGCTCGGGCAGTTCGGTGACGGCCGGTTCGGCGCCCTCCAGGACGCCGACACGGGCGGCGAGGCGCAGCACGCGGCGGACGGCCTCGTCGACCTGCGCCTCGTCGGCCCGGCCGTCCCGTACGGCCTGGGCGAGGGCCTCGCCGTAGACGGTCTGCGGGCCGGGCATGGCGATGTCGAGGCCGCCGGCGAGGGCGCCGGTGGTGGAGCGTGCGGCGGTCCAGTCGGAGACGTTGATCCCGTCGAAGCCCCACTCGCCGCGCAGGACCTCGTTGACCAGGTAGTGGTGCTCGGTCATCGTCGTGCCGTTGACCGTGTTGTAGGCGGTCATGATGCCCCAGGGGTGGGCGTTCTCGACGATCGCCTCGAAGGGGGCCAGGTACAGCTCGCGCAGGGCGCGTTCGCTGACGAGGTTGTTCACGGTGAGGCGGTCGGTCTCGGCGTCGTTGGCGACGAAGTGCTTGACGGTGGTGCCGACGCCGCCGGACTGGACGCCCCGGACGTACGCGGCGCCGATCCGGCCCGTGAGGTACGGGTCCTCGCTGTAGGCCTCGAAGTGGCGGCCGCCGAGCGGGGAGCGGTGCAGGTTGACCGTGGGGGCGAGCAGGACGTGGACGCCCTTGCGGCGGGCCTCCTGCGCCAGCAGCACGCCGGCCCGGTGGGCGAGCCCCGGGTCCCAGGTGGCGGCGAGGGCGGTCGGTGAGGGCAGGGCGACGGACGGGTCGTCGGCGCTCCAGTGCACCCCGCGGACGCCGATCGGGCCGTCGGACATCACCAGGGAGGCCAGTCCGGCCTCCGGCAGCGCGGGCAGGCTCCACATGTCCTGGCCGGCCAGCAGCCGCGTCTTGGCGTCCAGGTCGAGTTTGCCGAGTGCGGCCTCGACCGCCGCCTCGCGCCGTACCTCTGCTGTCTCCGCCACGTCGGCACCTCCACGTCGAAAGCCGCTGGATGTCACCATCGTGCCCGGGTCGCCTGTAATGCGGTAGGTTTCGTTATCTCCTCGTGATGATGAGCGGTTCGACATGTCGTACGGTGACGCCATGAGGGCCAGGACGAGAAGCGAGGAACGGCGCGCGGAGATCGTGCGGGCCGCTCTGGAGGTGATCGCCGAGCGCGGTTACCGGGGGGCGAGCCTGGCCGCGGTCGCCGAACGGGTCGGGCTCACCCAGCAGGGGCTGCTGCACCACTTCCCGACGAAGGAGGCGCTGCTGGTCGCGGTGCTCCAGGAGCGGGACCGCTGGGACGCGATGCCCGCCGGCCGACTGCGGCTGGACCTGCTGGCCTCGCTGGTCGAGTACAACGCGATGCGGCCCGCCATCATCCAGACCTTCTCGGCGCTGCTCGGCGAGAGCGTCACGGAGGGACATCCGGCCCGGGGATACTTCACGGAGCGCTATGTCGGGGTGCGCGCCGGCATGGCCGAGGTGCTGCGCGCCGAGTACGGTGACCGACTGCCCAGCGGCCTCACCCCCGAGCGGGCGGCACCGCTCCTCGTGGCGATCCTGGACGGGCTGCAGTACCAGTGGCTGCTGGACCCGGAGTCGGTCGACATGGCGTCCGCGTTCCGGGACTTCCTGACCCTGCTGGGCGAGAGCGACGACGCGGCCTAGCGAACGGGGACGGCGGCCACGACCTCCACCTCGACGAGGGCCTCCGGCCGGAAGAGTCGGGACACCTCGAAGGTCATGCTGGTCGGCGGGGTCCCGGTGAGGAACTGCCGTCGCACGGCGCCGTATTCGTCCAGCTTCGAGATGTCGGTCAGGTACGTGCGGATATTGATCACGTCGGCCAGGGTGGCGCCGTGCTCCTCCAGCAGGGCGGCGAGGGTCTCGAAGACGCCCCGGGTCTGCTCGGCGAGGGTGTCGCCCTCCGCGATCTGGCCGGAGACGAACAACAGGGCGCTGCCATCGGCGTGTTCGACGCGGGCGACCTGGGAGTAGTACGGGCTGAGGGGCTGGGGCGCGGAGGCGGGATTGTCCAGCGTGATCTGCATGCCGTCGACGCTAGGGCGGGGTGCGCTGATGCGACAAGCGAATGTCTAGCATGGCCGCCATGCCGTACACGCATGGCGAGATGCCCGACCTCTCCACCGTCTGGCTGCGGGCCTTCCTGGAGGTCGCCCGGCACGGGTCGTTCACCGGGGCCGCGCGGACGCTCGGCTGGACGCAGTCGGCGGTGTCCCGCCAAGTCGCCTCGCTGGAGTCCGCGTTGGGCGGCGGCCCGCTCTTCGACCGGCTGCCGCGCGGAGTGCGGCTGACGGAGGCGGGCCGGCTCCTGGTGCCGTACGCCGAGACGGTCGCCGCCGCGCTGCTCGATGCCCGGCGCGACCTCGACGCCCTGCGCGAGGCGGCCGGCGGGCGGCTCCGGTTCGGCGCCTTCGCCACCGCCGACGCGGCCCTGGTGCCGCACGCCCTGGCCCGCTTCCGCGCCCGTCACCCGCGGGTCCGTGTGACCCGCGAGGAGGGCTTCACCCCCGCTCTGCTGGACCGGTTGACGGCCGGTCACCTGGACCTGGCGATCGTGTCGACGACCGGCCGCGCCCCGCTGGAGGCGTACGCACTGCACCATCTCCTCGACGAGCCGCTGTACGTCGCCGTCCCCGCCGGGCATCCGCTCGCCGGTCACGAGGGCCCGGTGCCGCTCGGCCGGTTCGCCGACGCCGACTGGATCTGCGGCAGCGCGCGGCCCGAGGGCACCCTCCTGGACGCGGCCCTGCGCCAGGGCTTTTGCCCCCGCGTCGCCCACGTCGTCGGCGAGTGGACCGCCAAGCAGGGCTACGTCGCCGCCGGGCTCGGTGTGACGCTCATGCCGGCGCTCGCCGCCGAGGCCGCCCGTCCGGACATCCGGCTGCTGCGGGTGCTCGACGAGGGTGCCCCGGCCCGGGCGGTGTACGCGGCGACCGTGCGGGGGCGGTCCCTGACCCCGGCGGGCGTGGCCTTCCTGGGGGCGGTGCGGGAAGCCGCGGCGGCCGTCCCTTCCCGATCCGCACGCGAGCCCCACCCATGGCGTGGACCACTCCCGTCACGCGATACTGCGGCCGTCCGGCACCACTCAGCGCACCCCACTGCGACGGAAGGCCCAACTCCCTTGATTCCCCTGCGTATCCGGATAGGCGTCCTCGGTCTGGCCCTGCTGACCGGCTTCGGCACCCCGACGGCCGCGAGTGCCGCCGAGGCGCCTCCCTCCCCCACCGTCGAGGAGCGGCGGCTCGACGGAGCCGTCCCGCAGGAGATCCTGCGGCGCTCCGGATTCGACACCGTCGCCCCGAGGTTCGCCCGGGCCCTGGACGGGGCCCGTTCCTACGCGCAGGCCCGCCGGGCCGTCGTACGCGAGGGAACGGAGCTGTGGCGGCGGGCCGTCGACCGGGCGCAGGGGCGTGGTCCGGCGGGCGGGGACCTCAGCCGGGACGACGACCGGCCGCTGTACTGGGCGCGGCTCGCCATGACGCGTGAAGTACGCACTTGGGAGCCGGAGTTCGGCCTGACGGACGGGCAGCGGACCGCCCTGCTGGACGAACTGGAGCGCACCTCACGCGGCCAGACCGCCATCGGCTACCCGCACGGTAAGAACCTGAAGCGGATCCTGGTCACCGGCTTCGACCCGTTCACCCTGGACCGGGACATCCGCATCTCCAACCCGTCCGGCGCCACGGCGCTCGCCCTCGACGGCACGGTGATCGAGACGGCGGACGGCCCGGCCCGGATCGAGACGGCCGTGTTCCCGGTGCGCTGGCGGGACTTCACGGACGGGACGGTGGAGCGGACGCTGCGGCCGTACCTGCCGAAGGTCGACCTGTTCACGACCGTGAGCCAGGGCCGGGTCGGGCGGTTCGACGTGGAGCGGACCAACGGGGCCTGGCGGGGCGGCTTCGGGGACAACGACAACATCGGCCGCACGGAGACCGTCCCCGTCACCGACCCGGCCTCGCAGCCGCAGTGGACGACGACCACGCTGCCGTACCGGGCGATCGTCGCCGCGGACACCGGCCGTTTCCCGGTGTACGACAACACGAGCGTCTCGGAGATCCCGGCGGGCGGCACGGAGCCCGTCGTCCGCCCGGACGGGCCGACGCCCGGCTCGACCGCTCGCGCGGGCGGCGGCGGTGACTACCTCTCCAACGAGATCGCCTACCGGGCGACGCTGCTGCGGGACCGGCTGGGGCTGCACGACGTCCTGCCGGGCGGCCATGTGCACACGCCCGTGCTCCAGTTCGGCACCGGGAACACCACGGAGGTCACCGACCCGGAGTTCGTGCGGAACCGGCTGGACATCATCGCGCAGGTGAGGACGATCCTGAAGGTGGCTGCGGAGGAGTCGTGACGGCCGCGTCGCCCTCCGCGCCGTCCTCCCGGTTCTCCTCGCCCAGCAGGTCACGTGCCATGAGGGTGGCACCGGCGACCGCGCCCGGCATCAGGAACACCGCGACGAACGGGACCAGGAAGGCCACGGCCAGCGGCGTGCCGAAGCCCCAGACGAGGGTCTTGCGGGAGCGGAGCAGGCCGAGGCGGGTGCGCAGTTCGACGCCGCGGCGCTGGAGGGCGACGGCGGTCAGTTCCTCGGTGAGGAAGAACCCGGTGACGAAGAACCCGATCACCGGTACGGCCGTCTGCCCGACGACGGGGATGAAACCGCACGCGAACAGCAGCACGCCCCACAGGGCGGCCCGGACGACGATCCGCAGGCTGTCCCGGGCGGAGATCCACAACTCCCGCCAGAGCGGCAGGCCCGACTCGGGGGCGTGGCCGTCCGGTGACACGTCCCGGTCGACCTTCTCGGAGAGGTTCTCGTAGAAGGGCTGCCCGATCAGCAGGGTCACCGCGGTGAACGTCACGACGGACAGGAGCAGGGCGAGGGCGAACAGCACGGCGGTCAACAAGCCGCGGAAGAGCCCGAGCCACGGGCTCGACCAGTCGTCGGCGAACGGGGTGGCCCAGGCGACGGCGTCCTCGCCCCACAGCGCCAGCGCGACGAGCGCCGCCGCGTACAGGACGAGGGTGATCAGGCCCGGAAGCAGCCCGAAGCCGTACTGCTTGCCGTGCCGGGCCACCCACCGCTGGCCCTTCAGCAGGTACCGGAAACCCACCCTGAGATCGCTCATGGGAAAACCCTATCGGGGCAGGCCAAGCCGCTCCCCGACAGGGCCGTACGGGTCACCGGTGACACCGAGGCGGCCTTGTTGCCGTTGAGTCGAACCGGTACACCTCGCCGTACCGATCTCAGGAAGCCCCGGAGGAGGTACGCGTGCGCACCACGAGAACCGTTCCTGCGAGACCTTTACTGATCGTCACCCTCACCCTCGCGACGGCGGGTTCGCTCCTGCTCGGACCCGACGCCGCCGGCGCGGACCCGAAGCCCGTCACGCGCGAGGGCGCCGCCGTGGACGACCGCGCGGCACGGGCTCCCGCGAGCGCGGCCCGGCGGGCCCTGGCCGCTCCCGAAGAGACCTCCACCGGCACGGCCACCCGCGGCTACCCCCGCCGCCAGGCCCTCTCCCCCGACCCGGAGAACCCCGGCGACAAGTCCCTGAAGCTGGGCCTGACTCCGTACCACGCGATCGCCCCGAAGCTGAACGCCCTGCAACGTCTCGGAGACCGGGTCAGCGTGGAGGTGACCGGCCGCTCGGCCGGCGGGCACCGCCTCTACCTCGTCACCGTCACCGCCCCGGAGACCACCCGACAGGCCCGCGCCCAGGAGCGCATGCGCGAGCTGATCGAGAACGCGCCCGCGGCGGCCGCCAAGTCCCCGGAGATCAAGCGGGGTTACAAGACGCCGGTCTTCGTCAACAGCAACATCCACGGCAACGAGTGGGAGGGCACGGACGCCGCCCTGAAGATCGTCGAGCAGCTGGCGACAGCGAAGGACGCCAGGACCCGGGACCTCCTGGCGCACAGCCGCCTGTACTTCAACATCACGGCCAACCCGGACGGCCGTATCGCGGGCACCCGCGCCAACGCCAACGGCTTCGACCTGAACCGGGACTTCGTCACCGCCTCGCAGCCCGAGACCCGCGCGATGCGGCAGATCGAGCTGGACAAGCAGCCGGCCGTCCTGCTCGACCTGCACGGCTACGTCAACGGCACCCTCATCGAGCCCACGACTCCCCCGCACGGCGAGAACTACGAGTACGACCTCTTCCTGAAGAACAGCTACGCCAACGCCCTCGGCATGGAGTCCGCCGTCAACGCCCTCGGCTACACGCCCGCCAAGGACGGCGTCGAACCGGCCCAGATCCCGTTCCGCGACCAGGAGGAGGGCTGGGACGACTGGCCGCCGATCTTCACCCCGCAGTACGCGGCCTTCCACGGCACGGTCGCCGCGCACACGGTGGAGATCCCGCTGGCGGTGAACAACGAGGAGTACGACGCACTGCCCGTCCCGGAGCTGCGCCGCCGCTCGGCGGTCAACACGGCCGTGGCGGGCGCGGCGATCCGGGCGACCCTGAACCACGTCCGGGAGCACCGCGCCTCGCTCGTCGCCGACCAGATCGAGGTCTTCCGCCGCGGCGCGGCCGGCGCCCCGCAGGTGCCGGTGTCGCCGGAGACGGTCCCCGGCGTCCCCGGCATCGGCCCGGAGGACGTCTACACGACCACGTTCCCGCGCGCCTACGTCATCCCGCCCGGCGACTCCCGCACCCAGCGCTCGGCCCCGGCGGCGGCCCGCCTCGTCGACCATCTCCTCGCCAACGACGTCCGCGTCACCCGCGCCACCCGCCCCTTCCGGCTCGACGGACGGACGTATCCCGAGGGCTCGTACGTCGTCGATCTGCACCAGCCCAAGCGCGGCATGGCGAACGCGCTGCTGGCCGACGGGCGGGACATCAGCGGCAAGGTGTCGGTGATGTACGACATCTCGGGCTGGAGCCTGGGCCGTCTGTGGGGTGCCACGGTCGAGCGGGTGCCGTCGGGCAGCCTGCGGGGCGCGCCCCTGCGCCCGGTCACCAGGGCCGCACCGGTCGCCCGGGTGCCCGCGCACGGCGCCCTCCTTCTGCGCCTGACCGACCCGCGCGAGGTCGCGGCCCTCAACTCCCTTCTCCAGCAGGGCGTTCCGGTACGCCGGGGCCCGGACGGCAGCGCGATCGTCCCGGCACGGGCCCGCCGCGAGGCGGTCGCGGCCGCCCGTACGCACGATGTCTCTTTCGCTGCCACACGGCTCAGCGGCGGCACGCCCCTGCACCGCCTGCGGGTCGCGGCCGCCGTCACGCCGGGTGAGCTGTTCGCTCTGCGGGAGATGAACTTCGACGTCACGCCGGTCTCGACGGCCGTCCTGAACGCGGGCTTCGACTGGTCCGGCACGGACGTGCTGTTCGTGTCCGCCGGCCTGGACCACGCCGCCCTGACCGCCCCCGCCCGCAGGGCCCTCGACGCCTTCCTCGACGAGCACGGCCTGGTCGGCCGGGGCGCGACGGGAGCGGCCCTGAACGCGGCGGCGGACCGGCTGCCCGTGCGGCCGGTCGCGGGCAACACGGACGCGAACGGCGTCGTACGGACGCGGAACACGGGCCGCGTCACGCACGGCGCACCGGCGCACGCCTTCGTCTACGCCCCGCTGTGGTTCACCGGCCTCGGCCCCGGCGTACGGGTGGAGCAGTCGTACGCGACCGGGAATCCGCTCGTCTCCGGACACTGGCGCCCGCTGCGGGACGGCACCGGCGGTCCCGCGGCCGCAGCGGGACAGGCCTCGGTGGTCAGCGGTGGCCGGACGGTCCTGTTCGGCACCGAACCACTCTTCCGAGACCACCCCAAGGGGGAATTCCCGCAGGTGGCGAGGGCATTGTTCACAGTGGCACACAGCGGTTCAGTTGAGGAGAGCGGATGACGCAGGAGATCCACGGCACGGTGGCCGACGGCTTCGAGGGGGTGCGCGAGGAGTTCGCCGCGTTCGTGGCCGGGGAGCGCGCGGACTACGAGGGCCAGCTGTGCGCCTACGTCCACGGGCGCAGGGTCGTCGACCTGTGGGCGGGGACCGACGCGGACGCCCTCTACGGTGTGTTCTCGTCCACCAAGGGCGCCGCCTACCTGGTCGTCGCGCTCCTCGTCCAGGACGGCACGCTCGAGCTGGACCGCAAAGTGACGTACTACTGGCCGGAGTTCTCCGCCGAGGGCAAGGGCGCGCTGACCCTGCGCGACCTGCTCGCGCACCGGGCGGGTGTGGTCGGCACGGACACCGGCTTCACCCTCGCGGAGCTGGCCGACGACCGCCAGCTCGCCGAACGCCTCGCCGACCAGCGGCCGTTCTGGCGCGCCGGCACGGCGTTCGGCTATCACGCGATGGTCAGCGGCGCCCTGGCCGGCGAGGTCGTGCGCCGCGCCACGGGCCGCACGCTCCAGGAGGTCTACCAGGAGCGGATCCGCACCCCGTACGCCCTGGATTTCCACCTGGGCCTGCCCGCCCCCCACGAGCCGCGCTTCCGCACCACCCAGCCGATGGCCCCGACCCCGGAGCAGCAGGCACTCCTCGACGCCACGCCCACCGGTCCGCACACGCTCGCCTCGATCGCCTTCAACCGCAACGCCGCGGAACCGACCGACCTCGCCTCGCTGCCCAACCTGCCGCTGGTGCGCGCCAAGGGCCCGGCCTCGGTGGGCGGGGTGGCGTCGGCGCGGGGCCTGGCAGGGATGTACGCGGCGGCGATCAGCGAGGTGGGCGAGCAGGCGCCGCTGCTGAAGCCGGACACGGTGGCGGAGTTCGGCCAGATCCACTCGGTCGGCTACGACCTGGTGGCACGTGCCCACAGGGCGTTCGGCCTCGGCTTCCAGATGACGGCCGACGTGGCGCACCCGTTCCTCGGCGCCGGGACGATCGGGCACAGCGGCGCGGGCGGCTCACAGGCCTTCGCGGACCCGTGGAGCGGCCTGGCGTACGGCTACACGCGCCGCCGTTTCGCCTTCCCGGGCGGCGCGGCCCCGGAGAACGACCGCCTGGCGAAGGCGATCCACACGGCGGCGCTCTCCCTCTGAGGCCCGGGCACAGGCGAAGGCCGCACCCCACGTCCAAGGGTGCGGCCTCCGCGTACGCAACGACTGTCGTCAGACCAGCGTCACGGTGATGTTCCCGCGCGTCGCCTTCGAGTAGGGGCACACGTCGTGGGCCTTGTCGACGAGTGACCGTGCGGTCCCCCGGTCCACCTTGGGAATGTCGGCGGAGATCTCGACGATGATCCCGAACCCGTCCCCGTTCTTCCCGAGGCCGACCTTCGCGGTGACGGTCGCCCCGGTGAGGTCGGCTCCCTCCTGGCGTGCGACGACGCCGAGGGCGCCCTGGAAGCAGGCGCTGTAGCCGGCGGCGAACAGCTGCTCCGGGTTGGTCCCGGCGCCGCTGCCGCCCATCTCCTTCGGCGGGTTGACGACGACGTCGAGCTTGCCGTCGTCGGTGGCGACCCGCCCGTCGCGCCCGCCCTCGGCGGTGGCGACGGCGGTGTACAGGACGTCGGACTGCTGGATGGGCATGCGGTTGTGTTCCTTCGGTCGTCCGCCGCGGCTCGCGCCCGGGCCGAGCGGATTCGGAAAAAACTTACCGCATGCCGGAAAGCAGCAGAAGGCGTCAGAGCTTGACGATCATCTTCCCGGTGTTGTCACCGCGCAGCACGCCCAGGAACGCCTCGAGGTTGTTCTCGATGCCCTCGACGACGGTCTCGCGGTACTTCAGCTCGCCGGAGGCGACCCAGGGGGCGACCTCGCGCACGAACTCCGGCTGGAGGTCGTAGTGGTCCCCGACCAGGAAGCCCTCGATACGGCCGCGGGTCTGGATCAGGCGGGCGAGGTTCCTCGGGCCCGGGGCGGGCTCGGTGTTGTTGTACACGGAGATCATCCCGCAGACGGCGATCCGCCCGCCCTCGTTGAGGGAGCCGATGGCGGCCTCCAGGTGATCACCACCGACGTTGTCGAAGTACACGTCGATCCCGTCGGGCGCCGCGGCCCGCAGCTGCTCGCTGACGGGGCCCTCCTTGTAGTTGAAGGCGGCGTCGAAGCCGTACTCGTCGACGAGCAGCTTCACCTTCTCGGCCGACCCGGCGGACCCGATGACCCGCGAGGCGCCCTTCAGCTTGGCGATCTGCCCGACCTGGCCGCCCACGGCACCGGCGGCACCGGACACGAAGACGGTGTCGCCCTCCTTGAAGGCGGCGGTGCGCAGCAGCCCCGCGTAGGCGGTGAGACCGGTCATGCCCAGCACGCCGAGGTACGTCGACAGCGGCGCGGCGTCCGGGTCCACCTTGACGGCGTTCTTCGCGGCCACGACCGCGTACTCGCGCCAGCCGAGGAAGTGCAGTACGTGGTCGCCCACGGCCAGCCCCTCGGCGTTGGAGGCCACGACCTCGCCGACGGCACCGCCCTGCATGACCTTGCCGAGCTCGAACGGGGCGACGTAGGACTTCGCGTCGCTCATCCGGCCGCGCATGTACGGGTCCACGGAGAGGTACTTGTTCCGCACGAGGACCTGCCCCTCACCCGGCTGCGGAACCTCCGCCTCGACGAAGGCGAAGTCCTCGGGCTTCGGCCAGCCGACGGGGCGGCTGACCAGGTGCCACTCGCGGCTGACGGCGGGGAGGGCGGAGGTGTCGGACATGATGCGCCTTTCCACTGACTCGGTTGGTTCGGTTGGCTCGTTGGCTCACCGGGAATGTTTCAGTACCTGAAACAACCATGCTCCTGAAAATTTCAGGTTGTCAAATAACCGGGTACCCTCGATTCCATGGCCTCCACCACATCCGCCTCCCAGAACAGCCACCGTCCTGATCCGCTGACGCTCGAAGTCGTCGAGCTCATCGGGGAGGTCGTGGCGCGGTTCCACGAGGACTACGAGGCGGCGGCGGCGGAACACACGCTGACCGGGGCGCAGGCGCGGCTGCTGAGCCTGCTGTGCCTCGAGCCGCTGCCGATGCGCAGACTTGCCCAGCGGTTGAAGTGCGAGCCGTCGAACGTCACGGGGATCGTGGACCGGCTGGAGGCGCGGGGGCTGGTGGAGCGGCAGCCGGATCCCACCGACCGGAGGGTGAAGGTGGCGGCGGCGACGCCGGAAGGGCGGCGGGTGGCCCGGAGTCTGCGGGAGTCGCTGCGGTTCGCCCGGGAGCCGTTGGCCGGGCTCTCCGAGGGGGAGAGAGTGGCGCTGCGGGACGCGTTGCGGGGGATGCTGGGGTGAGGCCGGTGCGCCGGCGTCAGGCCAGCTCGCGCAGCGCCTCGCCGAGCGCCGCCACTCCTTCGGCGATGGCCCCCGGCGGCGTGGCCGCGTAGCCGAGGACGAGGCCGGGGCGGCCGGGCAGCTGCCGGTGCCACGACAGCGGCTGGCACTTCACGCCCCGGGTGAGCGCGGCGGCGGCGAGCTGGGTGTCCGGCACGTCCGGCGCATACGTGACGGTCAGGTGCAGGCCGGCCGCCGCTCCGTGCACGACCGCGCCCGGCAGGTGCTCGGCGATGGCGTCGATCATCGCGTCGCGGCGCCGCCGGTGACGGCCGCGCAGCAGATGCAGGTGCCGCTCCAGGTCGCCGGACTCCATCAGCCGGGCGAGCACCAGCTGCGGCAGCACGGCATTGCCCAGGTCGGTGAAGCGTTTCGCGTCGGTCAGCGCGTCGAGGTGGCGGGGCGGCGGTATCACCCAGCCGATCCGCAGCGCGGGCGCGAGCAGCTTGGACACGCTGCCCATGTAGCACACCTGGTCGGCCAGCAACGCGCGCAGCGCGGCCACCGGCGGCCGGTCGTAGCGGTGCTCCGCGTCGTAGTCGTCCTCCAGGATCAACCCGCCGTCCTTCGCCCAGAGCATCAGCTCGCGGCGGCGCTCGCCGCTGGTCACCACGCCGGTGGGGAACTGGTGAGCGGGCGTGAGCAGCACCGCGGGTGCCCCGGTGGCGCGCAGCGCGTCGACGCGCACGCCACCGTCGTCGACCGGTACCGGTGGGGTGGCCAGGGCCCCGTTCCGCAGGTGCTGACGGGTGCCGAGCGAGCCGGGGTCCTCGACCGCGACGCTGTCGATGCCGTCCGCCCGCAGCACGGGGTGCAGCAGCGTGAGGGCCTGTGCGGTGCCGGCGACGACCAGCACGTCGTCCGGCTCCACCCGGATGCCGCGGCTGGTCGCCAGCCAGGTCGCGACGGCGCGGCGCAGTCGTGGGGCTCCGCGGGGATCGCCGTAGCCGAGGTTCTCGGCGGACAGCTCGGCGAGCACGGCCCGTTCGGCGCGCAGCCAGGCCGCGCGGGGGAACGCGGTGAGGTCGGGCTGGCCGGGGGTGAAGTCGATGCGCGCACGGGCAGCGCGCAGCGCGTCGAAGACGTCGGCATCGGGTTCGCCGGCGAACAGCGTGGCCGGCGCCGCACGGTCGGCGGTGACGGGCGCCTGGTCCCGGCTCGGCCTGGTCCCGCGGGGTGCCGACGGCTGCACAGGAGGTGCCGCGACCACCACCGTCCCACCGCGGCGACGCCCCTCGACGTGGCCGTCCTCGGCCAGCCGCCGGTACGCCTCGGTGATCACCCCGCGCGACACGCGCAGTTCGGCGGCCAGCACCCGGGTCGGCGGCAGCCTGCTGCCCACCGCCAGCCGGCCGTCGGCTATCGCCTGCCGCAGCCGCCGTGCCAGCCAGTCCGCCTTGCCGCCGACGGGTGCGTCACCGGCGTCGAGCTGCAGGAAATCGGAGCCGTAGGCCGGGGATCCGCAGTCCGCCGACGCGGCTGCCGTCACGGGTACGCCGACCGTCCCGTCCGCTCCCTGTCTCCCCTGGTTCACCGGGCCGATGGTGCCATACGTCACCGCGGCTTCCGCGTGCCTCGCCAAGGGCTCTCATCACCGAAGACGAACTCCGGTGCGGACGGGGTGAGAACGGCCGCCGTGGGGTCGGCCGGCCAGTGCGCGGCCAGTTCCTCGGCCACCGTCTTCAACAGCTCCGGCACGACGTCGGCGCCGCCGTCGTGCATGGCCTCCGCCACCACCAGGATCCGGCTGGTGCGCTCGCCGACGGCGGAGTGGCCGCTCTGCCGATTGGTCCAGCGGCGGGCGTGCGCCCGGTCGGCGCCGTCGGTGAAGATCACCTCGCCGGGTCGGGGGTGCTCGGTGCCGCCGCCGAAGGTCGTGTACTGCTCGTCACCGCGGGCGTGGCGCACCTCCAGCAGAGGGCCGGCGATGCGGTCCGCGTCGAGGACCGCCACCGGCACCGCGTAGGCGACCGAGATCGCGTTGCACAGGTCGACCACCGGATGGATGCGCGGCAGTTCTCCCTCCTTCCTCAGCCGCCGCAGCAGCGACTCCGAGGCGCAGCGGTACTGCGTCGGCTTGAGCCCCATCCGGGAGAACGCCCGCCGCCAGGCCAGCACTTCGGGGAACTCGCCCTCGGGGGCACCGGCCAGCCGCGCCGCGGCACGGGCCGTGTGTGCGGCGACGCGCGCGCCGACATCGGCGGCGGCATCGACGCCGGTGGCCCACAGGGCACCGGCGGCGAGCCCGGGGTGGTCGGACCAGATCGCGTCCGCGTGCCGGAAGCGCATCTCAGCCCACCGCCAGCCACGCGCTCAGGCCCACGAAGCAGGCGGCGAACCCCTGGCGGATGCCGGTCATCACCCTCGGCCTGGCCAGCACGCGGTGTCGTACGGCGGCGGCGCACATCCCGTACGCGGCGAAGACGACGAAGGTCAGCGCCATGAAGACGGCACTGAGCCGGAGCATCGCTCCGAGTGAGCCGGGCTCGTCGGCGGGCACGAACTGCGGCAGGAACGCGACGAAGAACATCGTGAGCTTCGGGTTGAGAAGGTTGATCAGAACCCCGGAAGCGATCACACGGGCCGCCGGCCGCGGCTCGGCCTCCCCCTCGACGGACAGCGCCTCCTTGTCGCGAAGCGTCGCCCACGCCATGTACAGGAGGTAGGCGACACCGAGGTACTTCACCACCTCGTAGGCGACGACGCTGGTGTGCAGCAGCGCGGCGAGGCCGGTGATCGTCGCCACCAGGTGCGGCACGATGCCGAGGGTGCAGCCGAGTGCGGCGACCACGCTCGCCCTGCGGCCGTGGGACAACCCGGTGGCCAGGGTGTACACCACTCCGGTGCCGGGGGTGACCACCACGACCAAGGTGGTCAGCAGGAACGCGATGCTCAAGGAGACCTCCACAACGTTCAAGGTCCCCCCACCCTGCCTCGGTCATGGACCGGCGGACAGAGCCAAAGCATGCCGAGTCGACGGGTCCATAAACTCAGCGCAGGCGGCGCACGCGCAGCACGAGGTCGTCGGTGTGGTGCGCGCCGGCGCCGCCGTCGGGTGCCACGCGTGGCCGTTGCTCGTCCACCTCCACCTCCCAGTCGTCGTCGAGTGCGTCGACGACCATCGAGGGCCAGACGTAGTCGGCCGGGTCGAACCCGCTGTCGTCCGCCTGCCGGGTGTCCACGCCCGCGTGGTGGACGACGAGCAGCACGCCGCCGGGCGCGACGGCGGCGAGCAGTGCTCGCTCCGCCGCGGCGTCGGGGGTGCGGAGCAAGGCCGGGTACTGGGCGGACACCAGGTCGAAGGAGGCCGGCGGGAGCGCCGCCTCGGTGAGTTCGGCGTGTACCCAGTGAACGGTGAGGCCGGCGTCCCGCGCGTGCCCGGCCGCCCGCTCCAGCGCGACGCCCGAGACCTCGAGCGCGGTCACGTCCCAGCCGCGGCGCGCGAGCCAGACGGCGTCCGCGCCCTCGCCGCAGCCGACGTCGAGGACCCGCCCGGGTGTGAGCCCGGCGACCTCCGCCACGAGTGCGCCGTTGGGCCGGCCGCTCCACAACTGTTGTCGGTCGGCGTACCGGTCGTCCCACTCGGCCCGCACCGCCGGGTCTCCGACGTATCCGTCGGCAGGCGAGGGGAATCCGGACGCGGGCGATCCTGCTGCGATGTCGTCGGTCACGGGCCCACCGTCACCCACCGGCTCATGGGTCTGCCACTCCTGTTGCCGGTTCGGCAAACCTTCGGCGGCGACGGGTCGTCCAGGACCGCCGGCGCGGGGCCTCCACTCCGGCGCTACGTGCACCACCACAGGAAGCGGTTGCAGGTCTCCGAGGGGGACGGTTCCGGGTCCGGGGGCGCGGTCGTCGGGGCCGCGGTCCGGGTCGGGGCCGGGTCCGGCCGGTCGGCCGTCGGGGCCGACGTCGGGCGGGCGGGGGGCGGGTCCGCCGAGGTCGGGTCGGAGTCCTTCGGCGTCTCGTCGTCCTTCGCGTCCTTGGACTTGTCGGCCTTCGGCGACTGGGAGGCCGACGGCGAGTCGGACACGCTGGGCGAAGGGGAGCCTGATGCGCCCTCGGCCCGGGCCGCCTCGCCCTGGCCGCCCGTCTCCCCCGCCTCCACCGACGCGTCGCCGTCCGCCGACTCTCCCCCGGCCGCCGCCGGCTTCGGCGTCGACTTGGGCGCGTCCATGCCGAGCTCCGCGAGGCTCAGTCCGCCCGCCGCCAGCACGAACCCCGCCGCGACGAACAGGGTCCGGCGCCGCCGGCGGCGATGCGCCGCGGCCTTCCGGTCCCGCCGGCTCGTCCCGCCACCGGGACCGTCACCGGCCGGCCCGTGCTCGTCCTCACGCCCGCGTCCGCGCCCACGTCGCCGGGCGGCGCGCCCCAACGGCTCGCCCTCGTCGCCGTGTTCACCGTCGGGGGCATCCGGCTCATCCCGCTCGTCCGGCTCACCGGATTCGCCCGAGCCGTCGTGCACGCCCTCCCCGCCGTCGGGAACAGCGTCATACCCGCCGTACTCCGGCTCGCGCCAGCGCAGCGCTTCGGCTGAGGTGCCGCAGCCCGGGCAGGCCAGCGCGCCGTTGAGGTGCCGTCGGCACGGGTCGCAGTAGTCCATGTCGCGGGAAGATTAAGTTCCACGCCGGTAACGTTCCTAGATCCAGCTGTGAAGGTTCTGTAGGGACACTCCGCCTCCATGGTTTCGAAACTGTCGAAACCGTTATGCGCGCGACCCATTGACACTCCCGCCGCCGCGTCTTTACTGTCACGCCAGCATTTCGAACGTGTGCCGAAATCTCGAACACGTCGAACTGAGCGACTGACAGAGACAGAGCCGACGAAGCTGCGAGGGAAAACCGCCGTGCGCATCACCGGAATCAGCACACACGTGGTCGGGACGCCGTGGCGCAACCTGACGTACGTCCAGGTGCACACCGACGAGGGGCTCACCGGAGTCGGCGAGACCCGGATGCTGGGACACACCGACGCCCTCCTCGGCTACCTGAAGGAGGCTGAGGCCAACCACATTCTCGGTTCCGACCCCTTCGCTGTCGAGGACCTCGTCAAGCGCATGAAGTACGGCGACTACGGCCGCGCCGGCGAGATCGTGATGTCCGGTATCGCCGTGATCGAGATGGCCTGCTGGGACATCAAGGGCAAGGCCCTCGGCGTCCCCGTCTGGCAGCTGCTGGGCGGCAAGGTCACCGACAAGGTCAAGGCGTACGCCAACGGCTGGTACACCACGGAGCGCACCCCGGAGGCTTACCACAAGGCCGCTCAGGGCGTCATGGAGCGCGGCTACCGGGCGCTCAAGATCGACCCCTTCGGCACCGGTCACTTCGAGCTGGACCACAAGGAGACCCTGTACGCCGTCTCCCTGATCGAGGCCGTCCGGGACGCCATCGGCCCCGAGGCCGAGCTGATGCTGGAGATGCACGGCCGCTTCTCCCCCGCCACGGCCGTGCGCCTGGCCAAGGAGCTCGCGCCGTTCAAGCCGGCGTGGCTGGAGGAGCCGGTCCCGCCGGAGAACCTCAAGGCCCTGGAGAAGGTCGCCGCCAAGGTCGACATGCCGGTGGCCACCGGCGAGCGGATCCACGACCGGATCGAGTTCCGCGAGCTGTTCGAGAGCCAGGCCGTGGACATCATCCAGCCGGACGTCGGCCATATCGGTGGAATCTGGGAGACCAGGAAGCTCGCCGCGACGGCCGAGACCCACTACATGCTGGTGGCCCCGCACAACGTCGGCGGCCCGGTCCTGACCGCCGCCTCCCTCCAGGTCGGTTTCACCTCCCCGAACTTCAAGATCCTCGAGCACTTCAACGACTTCGCGGACGCGGAGATCAAGAAGGTCGTGAAGGGCGCGCCGCAGGTGAACCCGGAGGACGGCTGCTTCCACCTGTCCGACGCCCCGGGTCTCGGCGTGGAGCTGGACGTCGATGCCGCCGCGGAGTTCCCGCA
Organism: Streptomyces sp. NPDC016851; assembly: GCF_055562795.1. NCBI lineage: Bacteria > Bacillati > Actinomycetota > Actinomycetes > Kitasatosporales > Streptomycetaceae > Streptomyces > Streptomyces sp. NPDC016851. The sequence continues at coordinate 288,491 of NZ_JBVHEP010000005.1, read as the reverse complement.
GCAGCAGGCCCGCTTCGACCTCTGGGCGGACGGCTGGGAGCAGCGCAAGCCCAAGAGCGCCCAGTGACCGTCCCGGCCCCGGAAACCCGGAACCGGCAACCGAAACCTTCGAAAACCGGAGGAGCGACGTGAGCACCGCGGTAGTGATCGACGCCCCGGGCGAGCACCGCCTCGTCCCGCACGAGCCCCGGCGGCCCGAGGCCGGCGAGGCACTGGTGCGCGTCCACGCCTCCGGGATCTGCGGCAGCGACCGCGAGGTCTACCAGGGCAACCGCCCCGAGGGCTATGTCCGCTACCCGCTCACCCCGGGCCACGAGTGGTCCGGGACGGTCGAGGCCGTGGGCGCCGGTGTCCCCGAGTCCCTCGTCGGCCGCAAGGTCGTCGGTGAGGGCTTCCGCAACTGCCAGGTCTGCGACCGCTGCCACGCGGGAGACACGACCCTGTGCACGGCCGGGTACGAGGAGACCGGGTTCACGCAGCCGGGCGCGATGGCGGCCACGCTGACGCTCCCCGCCCGTCTCCTGCACGCCCTCCCGGACGACTGCGACCTCACGGCCGCGGCCCTCCTGGAGCCCGCCGCCTGTATCGCGGCGGCCGCGCTGAAGGGGAACGCGCAGCCCGGCGAGCGCGTCGCGGTGGTCGGCACCGGCACGCTCGGCATGTTCGCCGTGCAGTTCCTGAAGGCGAACTCGCCGGCCGAGCTGCTGGTCGTGGGCACCCGCCGGGACCGCGAGGCGCTGTCGCGGCAGTACGGCGCGACGGACTTCCGCACGAAGGACCAGGAGCTCCCGGACGACTTCGACGTGGTGATCGAGACGGCGGGCTCCGCGGACGCCGCCCGGCTCTCCGCCGCCCTGCTCCGGCGCGGCGGCCGGCTGGTCCTGACCGGGATCCCGGCGCCGGGCGCCGACGGTCTCGACCCGACCGACCTCGTCGTACGGCAGCTGGAGGTGCACACCGTCTTCGGTGCTCCGCCGGACGCCTGGGCGCACACGGTGCGGGTGTTCGCCGCCGGGCTGCTCGACCCGCTGCCGCTGGTGACGCACGAGCTGCCGCTCGCCGAGTTCTCGCAGGCCATCGAGCTGGTGGGAGCCGGCGATCCGAAGGTGGGCAAGGTGTTGCTCCGCCCCTAGACGTACGCCGGTACGGGGGCAACCTGACGGCTCCCGTACCGGCGTACACCCAGCCTTGCCGTACCCAGAGCCGCGAACCTCGTCCGAAATACCGAACCGAAGGACATTCCTGTGACCGACGCTTCCGCCACGGCAGCCCGCAGGCCCGGTGAGCAGGCGCTCACCACGCTGGGCCTGAGCGCGCCCGCCCTCAACCCCGCCGACGCCTCGCCGCACTCCTTCCCCGGCGGCGGCCGCTGGCGCACCGAGATCCCCTCGTGCGAGGGGCCCGAGGCGCTGGCGGTGGTCCTGAAGGAGGCCTCGCGGCTGGACGTGCCGATCCACCGGATCAGCCAGGGCAGCGGCGTGTGGATGCTGACCGATTCCGAGATCACCGAGATGGTCGAGTCGACGGCCGAGCGCGACATCGAGCTCTGCCTGTTCACCGGCCCGCGCGGCACGTGGGACATCGGCGGGTCCACGCGCACCGACTCGCGGGGGGCCGGACTGCGCGCCCGCGGCCACGACGCCGTCGCCGGTTGCGTCGAAGACGCCGTGCGGGCCACGGAGTTGGGCGTCAAGTGCCTGCTCGTCGCCGACGAGGGCGTGCTGTGGACGCTGCACCGGGCGAGAGCCGCCGGCATCATCCCGGCCGACACGACCCTGAAGGTGAGCGCGCTCATCGGGCCGGTCAACCCGGCGGCGTACGCGGTGTACGAGCGGCTCGGCGCCGACTCGGTCAACGTGCCCAGCGACCTGACGCTCGATCACCTCACCGAGATCCGCCGGGTGTCGGGCGCTCCGATGGACATGTACATCGAGGCCCCCGACGACCTCGGCGGCTATGTCCGGATGTACGAGGTCGCCGAGCTCATCCGGCGCGGCGCACCGCTCTACCTGAAGTTCGGCCTCTCCAAGGCGCCCGGGATCTACCCCTACGGGCACCACATGCGGGAGCTGACCCTGGCCACGGCCAAGGAGCGCGTGCGGCGCGGGCGGCTCGCCCTGGACCTGCTGGCCCGCCACGGAGCCGACGGGGACATGGCCCCGCTCGGGTCACGGCTGCCGGGCGATCTGCAACGGTTCGAAATCTCGTCATAACGTTCCGGCTACTCGCCTTCACAAAAGAAGACACAGCCGACCACAATCCGACACATCTCTTCTCGGTCTTTCCGGCCCGACCCCCCGGAGCGACTTCGCGCCTCCCAGACCGAGCCCTGCACACACATCAAGGATGATGATCATGCGTAACCGCAGAGCCGCACTCGCCGCCATAGCCGGAGCCGCGTCCCTCGCCCTGACCCTGTCCGCCTGCGGGCAGAACAGCGAGGGCGGCAGCGAGGAGAGCGGGGACAGCGCCAAGGGCGGCACCATCGGCATCGCGATGCCGACGAAGTCCTCCGAGCGCTGGATCGCCGACGGCAACAACGTCAAGAAGGAGCTGGAGTCCAAGGGCTACAAGACCCAGCTGGTCTACGGCGAGGACGACCCGGACCAGCAGGTCTCACAGGTCGAGAACCTGATCACGCAGGGTGTCAAGGCGCTGATCATCGCGGCCATCGACAACAAGTCGATGAACAACGTGCTCCAGCAGGCCAAGGAAGCCAACATCCCGGTCATCTCCTACGACCGCCTGATCCTCGGCACGCAGAACGTCGACTACTACGCCTCCTTCGACAACGAGAAGGTCGGCGAGCTCCAGGGCACCTACATCGTCGAGAAGCTCGGCCTGAAGGACGGCAGCAAGAAGGGCCCCTTCAACATCGAGCTGTTCGCCGGCTCCAACGACGACAACAACACCCGCTACTTCTTCGGCGGGGCGATGAAGGTCCTGCAGCCCTACATCGACAAGAAGCAGCTCGTCGTCCGCTCCGGCCAGACCAAGCTCAACCAGGTCACGACCCTGCGCTGGGACGGCGGCACCGCCCAGAAGCGCATGGACGACATCCTGACCTCGGCCTACAAGCGCGAGCGGGTCGACGCGGTCCTCTCCCCCTACGACGGCATCTCCATCGGCATCCTGTCGGCGCTGAAGTCGGACGACTACGGCTCCAAGAGCAAGCCGCTGCCGATCGTCACCGGCCAGGACGCCGAGGTCGCCTCGGTGAAGTCGATCATCGCCGGGCAGCAGTCGATGTCCGTCTTCAAGGACCTCCGTCAGCTCGCCAAGGTGTCTTCGAACATGGTCGACGCGCTGCTGCAGGACAAGAAGCCCGAGGTCAACGACACCAAGACCTACGACAACGGCGCGAAGGTCGTCCCGGCCTACCTGCTCGAGCCGGTCGCCGTCGACAAGAGCAACTACCAGAAGGAGCTCGTCGACTCCGGCTACCTCAAGGAGAGCGACATCAAGTAGTCCCCGCCACCGACCGACGATTCACCACTGATTGGAAGGCACGACCATGGCGGGACCCGTCCTGGAAATGCGCTCGATCGTCAAGACCTTTCCCGGCGTCAAAGCGCTGTCGGACGTCACGCTGACCGTCCGGCAGGGCGAGGTCCACGCCATCTGCGGGGAGAACGGCGCCGGCAAGTCGACCCTGATGAAGGTCCTCTCCGGCGTCCACCCGCACGGCACCTACGAGGGGGACATCCTCTTCGAGGGCGAAGTCTGTGAGTTCAAGGACATCCGGGCGAGCGAGCAGCGCGGCATCGTCATCATCCACCAGGAACTGGCACTGTCGCCGTACCTCTCCCTCGCGGAGAACATCTTCCTCGGCAACGAGCACGCCAAGGGCGGGTTCATCGACTGGAGGGAGACGCTGCGGCACGCCACCGAGCTGCTGCGGCGGGTCGGGCTCAGCGACCACCCCGACACCCGCGTCGCCGACATCGGCGTGGGCAAGCAGCAGCTGGTGGAGATCGCCAAGGCCCTGTCGAAGAAGGTGAAGCTGCTCATCCTGGATGAGCCGACCGCGGCCCTGAACGACGAGGACAGCGACAAACTCCTGGATCTCATCCTGGAGTTGAAGAAGCAGGGCATCACCTCGATCATCATCTCCCACAAGCTCAACGAGATCCGCAAGGTCGCCGACTCGGTGACGATCCTCCGCGACGGCCAGACCATCGAGACCCTCGATGTGAAGGCCCCGGAGACCACCGAGGACCGGATCATCAGCGGCATGGTCGGCCGCGACCTGGAGCACCGCTTCCCGGAGCGGTCGCCGCACGAGCCCGAGGAGGGCGTGGCGCCCGCCCTGGAGATCCAGGGCTGGACCGTGTTCCACCCGATCGACCAGCAGCGCAAGGTCGTCGACGACGTCTCCCTGACGGTGCGGCGCGGCGAGATCGTCGGCATCGCGGGCCTGATGGGCGCCGGCCGCACCGAACTCGCCATGAGCGTCTTCGGGCGGACGTACGGCCGGTACGCGGGCGGCACTGTCCTCAGGGACGGCAAGGAGATCCGTACGAAGTCCGTCCCGGAGGCGGTCAAGCACGGGATCGCGTACGTCACCGAGGACCGCAAGCACTACGGCCTCAACCTCATCGACACCATCAACCGGAACATCTCGCTGACCGCCCTGAGCAAGGTCGCCAAGCGCGGTGTGGTCGACGAGCACGAGGAGCGGCAGGTCGCCGAGGGCTTCCGCAAGTCCATGAACATCAAGGCGCCGACGGTGTTCGAGCCGGTGGGCAAGCTGTCCGGCGGCAACCAGCAGAAGGTCGTCCTCAGCAAGTGGATCTTCTCGGGCCCGGACGTGCTGATCCTGGACGAGCCGACACGCGGCATCGACGTCGGTGCCAAGTACGAGATCTACACGGTCATCGACCAGCTGGCCGCCCAGGGCAAGGCGGTCGTCTTCATCTCCTCCGAGCTGCCCGAACTGCTCGGCATGTGCGACCGCATCTACACGATGGCCGCGGGGCGGCTGACCGGTGAGTTCTCGCGGGCCGAGGCCTCCCAGGAATCGCTGATGCGTCAGATGACGAAGGACAAAGAGGTAACCCGATGAGCACGGACGTAACCGCCAAGAGCCCGGCCCCCGCGCCGCCGGGCAAGAGCGGAGGGGCCGCGGCCGACGGCCTGCTGCAGCTGCTGATGGACGGCATGCGCCGCAACATGCGGCAGTACGGCATGCTGATCGCGCTCGGCCTGATCGTGGTGCTGTTCGCCGTGTGGACCGACGGCGACCTGCTGCTGCCCCGCAACGTCTCCAACCTGGTCCTCCAGAACAGCTACATCCTGATCCTCGCGATCGGCATGATGCTGGTCATCATCGCGGGCCACATCGACCTGTCGGTCGGCTCACTGACGGCGTTCGTGGGCTCGATGGCCGCCGTGTTCATGGTCAAACAGGACATTCCCTGGCCGCTCGCCGTGGTGCTGTGCCTGGCGGTGGGCGCGGTCGCGGGTGCCGTCCAAGGGTTCTTCATCGCGTACGGCGGCATACCGTCGTTCATCGTGACCCTGGCGGGCATGCTGATCTTCCGCGGTCTCACCGAGATCTTCCTGGAGGGCCAGACGCTCGGCCCGTTCCCGGAGGGCCTGCAGAAGGCCGCCAACGGATTCCTGCCCGAGGTCGGCCCGAACACCAACTACCACAACCTCACGCTGCTGCTGGGCTTCGCGATGATCGCCTTCGTGATCTTCCAGGAGGTCCGTGACCGCAGGCGGCAGCAGGAGTTCAACCTGGACGTCCCGCCCACCAAGCTGTTCCTGCTGAAGCTGGTCGCGATCGGCGCCGCCGTGCTGACGCTGACCATGCTGCTGGCCAGCTACAAGGGCGCCCCGATCGTGCTGCTCGTCCTGGGCGTGCTGCTCGTCGGCTTCGGCTACGTGATGCGCAACGCGATCATCGGCCGCCACATCTACGCCATCGGCGGCAACCTGCCCGCGGCCAAGCTGTCGGGTGTGAAGGACAAGAAGGTCACCTTCCTGGTCTTCCTGAACATGGGCATGCTCGCGGCCCTGGCGGGTCTGGTCTTCGCCGCCCGCTTCAACGCGGCCTCTCCCAAGGCCGGCCTCAACTTCGAGCTGGAGGCGATCGCGGCCTCGTTCATCGGCGGCGCGTCGATGAGCGGCGGTGTCGGCACCGTCCTCGGCGCGATCATCGGCGGCCTGGTCCTGGGCGTGCTGAACAACGGTATGAACCTCGTCGGCATCGGCACCGACTGGCAGCAGGTCATCAAGGGCCTGGTGCTGCTGGCGGCGGTCGGGTTCGACGTGTGGAACAAGCGCAAGGTCGGTTCGTAAGTCGGACCGGGGGCCCCGCCGGAAGGCGGGGCCCGGTTCTTTCCCACGCAGTTTCTCAATGAAGCGGAGCCGCACATGGAACTGAACAGACGCACGGTCATCGCGGGAGCGGCGGCTGCGGGCTTAGGAGCCACCACGCTCGGCGGCACGGCACACGCCACGGGAGGAAGGAAGCCGGTGAAGAAACTCTTCGGCAAGCTCGCGGACGGCACCAAGGTCTACAGCTGGTCGCTGGAGAACGGCGGCACCCGCCTGAAGGTCCTCTCCTACGGCGGCATCGTCCAGTCGCTGGAGATCCCCGACCGCCGCGGCCGCTACGCCAACGTCTCCGCGGGCTTCGACAACATCGACGACTACGTCGCCGACAGCCCGTACTTCGGCGCGCTGATCGGCCGCTACGGCAACCGCATCGGCCAGGGCAAGTTCACCCTCGACGGCAAGAACTACCAGCTCTCCGTCAACGACGGCGAGCAGAGCCTGCACGGCGGCGCCAAGGGCTTCGACAAGCGCGTGTGGGACGTCGAGCCGTTCACCAAGGGCTCCGACGTCGGTCTGCACCTGTACTACACGAGCGTCGACGGCGAGATGGGCTACCCGGGCACGCTCAAGACGAAGGTGACCTACACGCTCACCAAGCGCGGCGAGTGGCGCATCGACTACGAGGCCACCACGGACAAGGCCACCGTCGTCAACCTCACCAGCCACGTCTACTTCAACCTGGCCGGCGAGGGCAGCGGCACGATCGAGGACCACGAGCTCCAGATCGCGGCCTCCCGCTACACACCCACCGACGCGGGCCTGATCCCGACGGGCGAGCTGGCCAAGGTCGCGGGCACCCCCTTCGACTTCCGCAAGGCCAAGCCGATCGGCCGGGACATCCGGGTCTCCCACCCGCAGCTGGTCACCGCCAAGGGCTTCGACCACAACTGGGTCCTCGACAAGGGCATCACCGCCCGGCCCGAGCACGTCGCCACCCTGCGCGACCCCGCTTCCGGCCGCACGATGAAGATCGCCACGAACGAGCCGGGCCTGCAGTTCTACTCCGGCAACTTCCTCGACGGCACGCTGACCGGCCCTTCCGGCCGCACCTACCGGCAGGGCGACGCGCTCTGCCTGGAGACACAGCACTTCCCGGACTCGCCGAACAAGCCGAAGTTCCCGTCGACGGTGCTGCGGCCCGGGCAGACGTACCGGACGACGACGGTCCACACGTTCGGCTGCTGACCGCCTTCACAGGTGGCACACATTTTCCTGAGGGAAACCTCAGTGGTTGAACAGTGTCACCGCAGCCTCCGTATCTAAGGGCGGCCCGCGCTCCCCCGCGCGGGCCGTCCTTAAACGTCGGGTCCGTTCGTCCCCAGCGGATCCGCCCTATACGGAGGTTCCATGGCCGACAACGTCACGTCGCTGTTCCGCAGCACCGCGGCGCACAGCCCGTCGATGGCGGCGTTGACACGTGAGGGCGGCGAAGGCGCGGGACCGGTGGACTTCTGCATCCCCTGCAACCCGTACTTCCCGACCCCGGCCATGTTCGACGAGATGTCGGCCAGACTGCGCGACATCATCACGTACTACCCCTCCAGCGCCGACACCATCACGGCCGAGCTGTGCAGCCTGCTCCAGCTGCCGCCGCAGTGCGTGGCGATGGGCAACGGCTCCACCGAGCTGATCACCTGGATCGACCACCTGCTCGTCCGCGAGTCCCTCGCCATCCCCGTCCCCACCTTCGGCCGCTGGACCGACCAGCCCATGGAGACCGGCAAGCGCGTCGACATGTTCCCGCTCCAGGAGTCCAGCGGGTTCGCCCTCGACCTGGCGCAGTACGCCGAGTTCATCCGCGCCCGGGGCACGCGCGTCGCCGTGATCTGCAACCCCAACAACCCCGACGGCGGCTTCCTGCACAAGCACGCCATCGTCCAGTTCATGGACGCCATGGCCGACCTCGACCTGGTCGTCATCGACGAGTCGTTCCTGGAGTTCGCGGACGCCGAGGCCGAGCCCAGCGTCGTGCAGGAGGCGATGCTGCGTCCCAACGTCATCGTGCTGCGCAGCCTCGGCAAGAACTTCGGCCTGCACGGCATCCGCTTCGGCTACCTGGTCGCCAACCCGGCGCTCGCCGGGCGCGTCCGCGCCATGCTGCCCAAGTGGAACCTCAACTCCTTCGCCGAGCATGTCGTCTTCATGCTGAAGGAGCACGGCGCCGAGTACGCGCAGAGCCTCCAGCAGGTCCGGCGCGACCGCCTCGACATGGCCAGCCAGCTGTCCGCCCTGCCCGGACTGACGGTCTACCCGTCGCAGGGCAACTTCCTCTTCGTGCGCCTCCCCGTGGGCGCCGAGGGCACCGTGGTCCGGGACCGGATGCTCACCGAGCACCGGATCCTGGTCCGCGAGTGCGGCAACAAGATCGGTTCGTCCAGCCGCTTCCTGCGTCTCGTCGTGCGCCCCCAGGTGGACGTGCGTCGCCTGGTGTCCGGCCTGGAACAGGTGCTCTACGGGACGTCCAGGAGGGGAGCCGCCGTACCCGAGCTGGGCAACGGGACCAGCTACAGCTCGGGTACGGCGGCAGTGGACCGTCTGGTGAGCGAGACCAACGGATCCGGCATGCGCGGCCTTGCCGCTCAGGCCACCGGCGGCGGCCTTCCCGGGCCCGCCGCCGCTCCGGCTGCCGCCGGCACCGGCATGCCGCTCCCCGCCGCCGCGTCCGCCGTGCCGGCGGGTGCCGTGCCCGCCGGGCCGGGCGGTGGGATGCCGATGCCGGCGGCGGCGCAGATCGGGCTGGGTGGACAGTCAGGGCTGGGTGGACCGTCAGGGCTGGGTGGACCGTCAGGGCAGGGCGGGCACTTCGGGCAGATGGGGCAGCAGCAGATGCCGCAGGCCGTCCCGCAGTCCATGCCCCAGTCCATGCCCCAGTCCGTGCCGCAGCCTGCTCCGCAGTCCGTGCCGCAGCCCGTGCCGCAGCCGGCGCCCCAGCCCATGGCCGCGCCGGCGCCGCCGCTGGCCCCTGTGGCGCAGGCACCGGCTCCGGTCCCGGCGCCTGCACCGGCTCCCGTGCCGGCCGCCACCGGGCCCACGCCGCCGGGGGTTCCCGCGCGGGGTGGGCTGACCGCGGCGCAGGTCAGGGGGACGAACGGGCTTTCGCCTGCGCCGGCGACCGGGTGGCCGGGGGCGCAGGCTTGGCCCAATGCGGCGGGGATGGGGCAGGCCGGCTAGGGCCTTCTCGCCGTAGGTGGTCTGTGCGGGTGGGCGGGCGCGGGGGCGTCTGTGGTTGATCGCGCCCACGCGGCGGAGCCGCACATCAAACACAGCCCCGCGCCCCTGAAGGACCTACACCGCTGTCAATTTCCACTGCTGACAGTTGTTGTTGAGCCAGGTCCACTGGCGTACGTCCGCGCTGTCCGTTGTCGAGCAGTTGGCCACGTCGGCCACCTTTCCGGTGGCCTGGTTGGTGATCCGGACGTAGCCGCTGTCGGTGGCTGTGAACCGGTACCGCTGGCACGTGTTGTTCAGCCATGACCACTGGCGTAGGTCGGCGCCGTCGGCGGAGGAGCAGTCGGCCGTGTCGAGGACCTTGCCGGTGGCGGCGTTCACCAGGCGGTGGGTGTCGTCGCCCAGGTCCTCCAGGCGCCAGCGCTGGTTGCTTCCGCCGTTGCAGGTGTACTGCACGACGTTGGCGCCGTCGGCCGACGAACTGCCCGCGACATCCAGGCACTTGCCGCTGTTGCGGTTGGTGACCGTGTAGGTCGTCGAGACGGTGGACGGCTCACCCGAGGGTCCTGGCAGGGAAGCTCCCAGCCGGACCGGCGTGCCGAGGTTCGGGGTGCCGTCGGAGTTCCAGGTGAACTTCTGGGCCCGGGTCGTACGGCCGTTGTCGCAGCCCTCGGAGGCGGAGTCGTTGGCGTGGTAGACGATCCAGTTCTCGCGGCCGTCCGGTGAGGTGAAGAAGCCGTTGTGGCCGGGCCCGTACACCCCGTTCGCGTCACTGCGCTGGAAGACGGGCGTGGACTTCTTCGTCCAGGAGGAGGCGGACAGCGGGTTGGAGCCGGTGAGCTCCAGTTGCCCGAGTTTGTAGTCGGGCGTCCAGCAGCCGCTCGCCGAGTAGATCAGGAAGGTCCGGCCGCCGCGTTGCAGCACCTCCGCGCCCTCGTTGACAGTGCCGCCCTGCCGCTCCCAGGCGTGCGTCGGTGTCGAGATCGTCGCGTAGGAACCGCTGACGGTGTACGGGTTGGACATCGGCGCGATGACGAGGTTCTGCGTCCCGCCGGTGGTGATCGCACTGCCCAGCATGTACAGCCGGCCGCCCACGTTCATCAGGCTCGGGTCGAGCATCCAGGCGGAGTTGAGCTGACCCCTGTAGGTGTAGGGGCCCATGGGGTCGGACCCGGCGCTCTCCAGCACGTGGCTGCGCTGCGTGGGGTTGTAGTCGGACACGTTCTGCCCGGCGACGTAGTACAGGTACCAGCGGCCGCCGACGAAGTGCAGCTCGGGTGCCCAGATGTTGCAGCACCGGGAGGCGGCGTCGCCCTTCCACACCTGCACGCTGGGCGCGGTGGAGAGCCCGGCGAGCGTGGCGGACTTGCGGATGGTGATGACGTCGGTCCAACTGGTCGTCACCAGGTAGTAGTTACCGTCGTGGTAGGAGATCCAGGGGTCGGCGCCCTTGACGGACTTGACCGGGTTGGCGAAGGAGGCGGCGCTCGCGGTGGGCTGGCCGAGGGTGAGGGCGAGCAGCAGGGCGGCCAGCAGGGTCAGTAGGCGACGGGCCATCCGCTGCTCCAGTTCAGGAGGTTGACGCCGAGCTTGGGCGTGCCGTTGTCGTTGCCGTCGTAGTAGTGGTAGACGATCAGGTCGCCGTCGGCGTCCTTCAGGATCGACTGGCCGCCCGGGCCGATGACGCTGCCGTGCGACTCCAGGACGGGCGTGCCGCCGTTGTTCCGCAGGTCGACGCCGTTCTTGTCGCGGTACGGCCCGGTGACACTGGACGCGCGGCCGACCTTGACCTTGTACGTCGAGCTGGTGCCGTTGCAGCAGGTGTCGTACGAGGCGAAGAGGTAGTAGTACCCGTTCCGCTTGACGATGAAGGGCGCCTCGACGGCCTTGGTCCCGGTGGGGCGGGAGGCGAGGGAGTGGCGGGTGGTGTTGGAGGAGAGCTGTTTCCCGGTGGACGGGTTGATCTGGATCATCTTGATCCCGGTCCACCAACTGCCGAAGGACAGCCACCACTTGCCGTCGTCGTCCACGAAGAGGTTCGGGTCGATGGCGTTGAAGTCGCTGGCGGAGTTCGACGTGTAGACCGTGCCCTGGTCGGTCCAGCTGCCCGGCCGGCCGGTGCTGGAGGTCGCGAGGCCGATGGCGGAGGTGTTCGAGCCGAACTTCGAGACGGAGTAGTACATCAGGTACTTGCCGCCGTGGTACGAGATGTCCGGCGCCCAGGCCTCCGGCACGGAGGAGTAGTTCCGCCACCAGCCGGGCCTGCTGGAGAAGGCGTCGCCGCCGTTCCGGAAGGCCGTACGGTCACCGGACGTCTTACTGGCGATGCCGCCGCCGGTGGCGTAGAGCAGGTACTCACCGGACGAGGTGCGGAGCATCGACGGGTCGTGGGTGACGATGTCCCCGGTGACCCGGCCGGGGTTGGGGTACGCGGACGCCGCGCTCGGCATCAGGGCGAGCAGGGCGGCGGCGGGGAGGGCGAGCAGGGCGGTTCTCTTGCGCAGGATGGAGCGGCTCATACGGTCCTCCTTGCGGTGGGGGCACAGCTGACCGGTATTTCGAACAGCGATCGCAAGTTCGAACGGAACGTAGAATCGAACCTCTTGCGCGTCAATGGTTCGCGCAGCAACAAACCGCTCGGCTGACGTCGGGACACGGACCGGTACACGACCCGGATCACGCACCGGAACACGGACCGGCGTTCGTCACCGCCGTCCGCCGGGCTCCCACGCATGCACCTCCACATCGGCATACCGCCCCCGCGTCAGCACACCGCGCGCCGTCTCCCCGTCCGGGGCCCGCACCAGCGCCGCCGTACCCAGCCAGGCGGAGCCGTCGTCGGAGAGCAGGGGGCCGTAGGCGATCAGGTCGTCCGAGTCGGGTGGCGTGTCGAGGCCGGGCGCCGCCGGGGCCGAGCCCAGTCCGAGTACGAGGTAGCGGTTGCCGGTCGTCGGGCCGCCGGGGAAGTCCCACATGGTGCGGCCCAGGAGGTTGCGCCAGCGGCGCAGCATCACGTCCCGGTACGCGCCGGCCTGGTAGTTGGGCTCGTCGAAGGCGAAGGCGCGGGCGGCGGCGGGGTCCGGAAGGTCGAGGATGTGGACGCTACCGGTAAGAGTTTCTCCGTCACCAGTGAAGGTCGGGCCACGGGCGATCATCTCGGTCGCGTACTGGTCCATGTACGACCAGTGCTGCTCCAGCAGCTCTTCGCGCAGCGGCAGCGAGCCGGGACGATCGCGGTGGTAACAGAAGAACTCCATGGCGCAGACCCTTGCCCATGGGAGGGCAGCGGCTCAAGCGGCTTTCGGAGCAGGTGCCGGAGTAAGGTCGATCCGGCAGCAACGCCGATTCGGGGGGATCATGAGGGCAGCCGACGCACCGCCCATCGTCTTCGTGCACGGGACGCGGTTCAGCGCTGGGCAGTGGAGTCCGCAACTCGCCGCGCTGCGGGACGAGTTCCCCGTGGCCGCGGTCGATCTGCCGGGGCACGGGGCCCGTTCCGCCGAGGCCTGGAGCCTGAAGGCGGCCGTGGAGGTCATCGCCGACGCCGTGGAGTCGCTCGGGTGCGGGCCGGCCCTGGTCGTGGGGCACTCGCTCGGTGGTTACGCCTCGCTGGAGTTCGCGCGGGTTCGACCGGAGCTGTTGCGCGGGCTGGTGCTCGCGGGGGCCAGTGCCTCGACCCGCGGGGCGTGGGCGGTGCCGTACCGGTGGGTCGCCGGGCTCGTGCCGCGACTGCCCGCGGATCGGCTGGCCGGCTGGAACGACTGGCTGCTGCGCAGGATGTATCCGGCCGAGGTCGTCGATGACACCATCAGGTCCGGTTACGCGTTTCACGCCCTGCCCGCCGCCTGGGGTGAGGTGCTGGGGCGCTTCGACGCGGGCGCGATGCGTCATGTGGCGGCTCCGGTGCTCATCCTGAACGGCGAGAAGGACGGCGTCTTCCGGTCCGGCGAGGCCGAGTTCGCCCGGGCGCATCCGCGCGCCCGCGTCGAGCTGGTCCCGAGGGCCGGGCACCTCGCGAACTTCGACGATCCGGACGTCTTCAGCGATGCCGTTCGCCGATTCGCCCGGCAGTTGGGCGACAGCGCATGAACGGGGCGGCCCGCCCGGCCCGACGACCGGTGGGCCGCCCCTCATCCCGTCAGGACTTACTTCCCCGGGCACTCCTTCCACGCCATGTGGTACACCGTGCTGATGTCCCCGTCCGTCGAGTCCATCGTCATGAAGCTGACCTTGTCGGCCGACTGGGTGCCGGCGTTGACCCGGAGTTCGGTGTTGATGTTGAAGTTGCGCTGGACTCCGCAGGGCGCGTAGACGAGTTGGGCCCAGTCCGTCTCGTCGGTGGCCTGCCAGTTGTCGTTGTAGGGGCCGCTGAAGGGGTGGTTCCTGGACACCGTGCTCGGGGAGCCCTGGAAGTAGTACGAGGCCCGCTGGGTGGCGCTCGCGCCGCGCTGGAGTGAGGCGAAGCCCCGGTAGTCGGCGCTGGCGATGGCGTACGTGAAGCCCTGCGGCACGTGGACGATCAGGCTGAGCTGGCAGTTCCTGCGGAACGCGGTCGGGTCGGAGCCCCCGCCGGCCTGGGCGAGGTAGTCGCTGTAGGTGACGGTGAACGCCGTGTTGTCCTCGGAGACGGCGACCGCTGCCGTGCCCTGCGGGCAGCCCGAGCCGTTCACGGTGGCGACCTTGATGACGATCTTGTCCGGGGGCGGGTCGACGAACCCGGAGGACGGGGATTGTGCGGGGAGTGCGCTGGTGAGGAGCGCGGCGATCGCGCCGCTCAGAAGCAGGCCACCGGCCATGGTTCTCCCATCCGTTCGTGGGGGGTGGAACACAGGGGTAAGCATGGGCATGTCAAAGCGACAGCTCATGTACACCCGGCCTGTGACCATTCCATGAAGGATCTGTGAAGGCCGGGAGCGGTCGCATCGTACGCACGGCGGAGGGGGCGGGCCAGGGCGGTCTCCGGCCATTCACAGTGGCGGGATCACACCGGGAGAAGGGGCGCGGGGACCTTTCGCGCGGGCCCCGTCGACACCAGCAGTACCGGCGGGCGCATAAGGTGCGTTACCAGTGCGTCAGACCCAGGACACCCGAGGACGCGATGAGGATCACCCACCGGCACCCCCGCGGACGCGGCCCGTCACGGGTTCTCCCAGGCCGCCGGTTCCGCCGCCAGCCGCTCCACCGGCTCGGGCAGCGCCCCCGCCGCGAGGTCGGCGATCGTCACGCCCTCCAGGATCCTGCGCACATTGGCCCGCAGGGCGATCCACAGCGGCAGCAGCGGCTCGGCCGTGCCGGAGTAGGCGAGGCCGGTCGGGCGCTCGCCGCGCACCGAGACGATCGGTCCGTCCACGGCCCGGATCACGTCCGCGACCGTGATCCGCGCGGCCTCCCGGGCCAGCCGGTAGCCGCCGCCCCCGCCGCGCCGGCTGTCGACGACCCCGCCGCGCCGCAGATCGCCGAGGATCCCCTCCAGGAACTTGTGGGGGATGTCCTGCGCGGTGGCGACGGCCTCCGCCTTGACCGGCCCCTCGCCCTGCCGGACGGCCAGTTCCACGACCGCTCGTACCGCGTAGTCCGCACGTGCCGAGATCCTCATACGACCATTGTCCCGGTCGGTCCGTAGACAATGACCCACCAGCACCACGTACGGCACGGCAGCACAACAGGAGGCGCTCCCTTGGAGCTCAGCAGGCGTACCTTCCACGCTCTCGCCGGCACGGCGGCGCTCGGCTTCGCGCTGACCGGCAGCGGGTCGCCCACCTCCGCCAACCCGGCACGGACGGTGCCCACGGGCCCGCCGCCCCCGGTGCCGAGCGCCGACGGCAGGCGGCACGAGGTCGGCTTCGACCGGTACTCGCTGCTGGTCGACGGCCGGCGCCTCGTCCTCTGGTCGGGCGAGCTGCACCCCTTCCGGCTGCCGAGCCCGTCCCTGTGGCGGGACATGCTGCAGAAGATGCGTGCCCACGGCTACAACGCCGTCAGCGTGTACGTCGCCTGGAACTACCACTCCCCCGCCCCCGGCCGGTACGACTTCACCGGTGTGCGCGACCTGGACCTGTTCCTGCGCATGGCCGCCGAGACCGGTCTGTACGTGATCCTGCGGCCCGGCCCGTACATCAACGCCGAGGTCGACGCCGGCGGCTTCCCCGGCTGGCTGACCGCGACCGAGGGGACGGCCAGGACCTCCGACCCGACGTATCTGCGGTACGTCGACGAGTGGCTGACCGCCGTCAACGCCATCGTCGCCAAGCGCCTGTTCACGCGGGGCACGGGCACGGTCCTGCTGTACCAGATCGAGAACGAGTACGACGCGCACGTCGACGAGCCGGCCGGGCGCGCCTACATGTCCTACCTGTACGAGAAGGTCCGCGCCGACGGCATCGACGTGCCGCTGTTCCACAACGACAAGGGACGCAACGGGGCTTGGGCCCCCGGGTCGTTCGGCACAGGCCGCGAGAAGGGGCGCTGGCTGTACGGGTTCGACGGATATCCGGAGCCCGACGAGGTGCCGCCCGACTGGGGGCACTTCGGGGCCGGCGGGACGAAGGGCGGGGCCACGGCCAGTCCGCGCACGCCCGGGTTCGTGCCCGAGTTCGGCGGGGGCTGGTTCGACCCGTGGGGCGGGTCCTGGTTCGACGGGAAGGGCTACGCCGAGGCGCGCCGGACCCGGGACGCGGCGTACGAGCGGCGCTTCTACCTCACCAACCTCGCCAACGGCATCACGCTGCACAACGTCTACATGACGTACGGCGGCACCTCCTGGGGCTGGCTGCCCGCGCCGGCCGTCTACACGTCGTACGACTACGGCGCGGCCTTCGACGAGGCCCGCAACGCCACCCCGAAGCTCGCCCCGATGCACCAGATCGGGCAGTTGCTGCGGTTCGTGCCGGACCTCGCCAGGCTGAACCGGGCGAAGGCCGTACGCGCCGCCGACGAGCGGATCAAGGTCTACCACCTGGCCAACCCCGACACCGGCGCCCACTTCTACGTCCTGCGCAACGACTCCGGTGAGGCGGTGTCCTCGACGCTGCCGGAGGCCGGGATCGACGTGCCGGTCACGGTCCCGGCGCGGGACGCCAAGCTGATCGCCGCCGGGCTGAAGCTCGGGCAGCGGACGCTGGTGCACGCCACCGTGCAGCCCATGCTGAGCCTGGCCGCCGGGCGGCAGGAGATCGCGGTGTTCGCGGGCCGGCGGGGCGATCTGGCGCAGGTCGTCCTGGACTGCGCGGACGAGCCGACGCCCATGCGGCTGGACGCGGAGCCCGCGTGGTCCTGGAACCTCGGCAAGCTCAACGTCACCGCTCCGCTCGGCGCCGGCGGGCTGAGCCGGGTGCGGGTCGAGGGCGACGGCGTCGACACGCCGATGCTGCTGCTGTTCGCCGACGACGCGACGGCCCTCAGGCTGTGGCCGTACGAGACGCCGTCCGGCCCGCTCCTCGTCTACGGCCCGGCCCTGCTGCGGTCGGCGAAGCTGCGCGGCTCCACGGTCCACCTCACCGGCGACACCACCGTGCAGACCGGCCTGGAGGTGTGGGGGCCGCGCGGGATCACCCATGTCACGTGGAACGGGCGCCCGGTGCCCACCCGGATCAGCGCGTCCGGCAGTCTGCTGGCGCTGCGGCCGCTGCCCGGCGTGGCCCGGCCGGCCCTGCCCGCCCTCGACGGCTGGCGGCGGCGGACCGAGAACCCGGAGGCCGAGCCCGGCTTCGACGACTCCGGCTGGACGGCGGCCGACAAGAAGACGACGTTCAGTACGACGCCCGTGCCCGACGGGCAGCCCGTGCTGTTCGCCGACGACTACGGCTTCCACTACGGCGACGTCTGGTACCGGGGCGAGTGGACCGGGGAGGGCGGCATCGAGTCGGTCTCCCTCGACTACAGCACGGGCACGCAGGGCCTGCTGATGGCCTGGCTGGACGGCGAGCCGCTGGGCACGCACCGGATGCTGGTGCCGGACAAGGACCGGGCCAGGCAGGGCACTTGGACTGCGAAGGCCACCTTCGACCTGCCGAAGGAGCTGCGGAAGAGGTTCCGTGAGGAGAGCCCGGAGCAGCGGCATGTGCTGTCCGTGCTCGTCCGGCGGATGCAGCACGACATGGACGGCACGGCGCGCGACACGCACAAGGCGGCGCGCGGGCTGACCGCCGTGGCCTTCGAGGGCGCCTCCCCGAAGGTGACCTGGCGGATCCAGGGCGCGTCGGCGCCCGATCCCGTGCGCGGGCCGATGAACAACGGCGGGCTGTACGGGGAGCGCGAGGGCTGGCATCTCCCCGAGTACGACGACGGGGACTGGAAGGACGCCGAACTGCCGCGTGCCGACCGGCGGCAGGGCGTCACCTGGTACCGGACGGACTTCCGGCTCGGTGTCGAGCCCGGCGTCGACGCCTCCGTCGGGCTCGTCCTCGACGACGATCCGGAGCGGGCCTACCGCGTCCAGATCTTCCTCAATGGCTGGAACATGGGCCAGTACATCAACGACGTCGGGCCACAGCACACGTTCGTGCTGCCGAACGGGATCCTCCGCACACGTGGTGCCAACACACTGGCGTTGGCCGTGTTGTCCGACGGGACCACACCGTCGGGGCCCGGGGACGTGCGGCTGACGCTGCTGGGCGCGGCGGCGGGAGGGGTGCCGGTCTCACCGGTGTGACCGGATCGAGCCGTCCGTGTGCATTGCCTTCTCCGGCAGGCTGGGCCACCGTTTGGCCTTTCAAGAACTGCCGACAGGGAGGGGAACCTCGTGCGAAGACGGCGTTTCATCGGTGGATTAGGCGGACTCGTCGGGGCCGGGCTCGGCCTCGCCCCGCTGCAGGGTGGTACGGCCTGGGCGGCTCCCGGTCTCCTGGGTGAGCCCCGCGAGTGGCAGGCCGTCCCCGGCCCGGAGGCCACCCCGGCCGCGCAGTTGATCGACGTGGCGGCCGCGGGCCCCGACCTCGCCTGGGCCGTGGGCGAGGAGGGCCGCAGCGGGAGCGTACGGGGCACGGCGCTGGCGCTCGTGTGGGACGGCACGGCCTGGCAGCGCACCGGCCCCGGCTTCGCCGGCCACCTCGGCTCCGTCGCCGCCACATCCGACGGCTCCGCCTGGGCCGTCGGCACCGACACCTCCGGCACGGCCCGGCTGCTCGCCTGGGACGGGTCGGCCTGGCAGGAGGCCGACTTCCCCGGACGCGGGGCGGCCGGGACCTCCTTCACCGGGGTCGCGACCGGCCCTCGCGGGCACGTCTGGGTCTGTGGCCGCAACAGCGACGGCTCGGTGCTGCTGCACGGCCGACGGGGCACCTGGACCTGGCTGGAGGCGCCCCCGGCCACGACCACCGGCGCGCCCTCCGGCGTGCACCGCGCGCCCTGCGGTGACATCTGGGTCTACGGCGATCAGCTCGTCGCCCGCTGGGACTCGGAGGCCTGGACCGTCCTGCCGGCGCCCGGCGGCATCCGGGCCGGCTTCACCGGGCTGCTCGCGGTCGCCCGCGACGACATCTGGCTGACGGGCTACGACTACGGCATCGGCGGTCCGCCCGGCAAGCCCCCGGGTGTCCGGCTGCTGCACTCGGACGGCGGTCCCTGGGAGAGCGTCACGGCGCCGTTCGGTGTCGGCATGCTCACCGGCATCGTGGGTGACGCGCGGGGGCGGCCGGACCGGATCGCCGGGTGGGACTTCTGGGACCAGACCCGGGCCCACTACCTGCGGTGGGACGGCACGGCCTGGGCGAGCGAGCGGGGGCCGGTGGCCACGACCCCCGTCATCATGAACTCACTCGCCGCCGTGCCGGGTTCGGGCGGCTACTGGGCGGTCGGCACGACGTCCACGTCGCCGTCCTCGTCCGCCCGGGTGCGCATCGAACGCTGACCCGTCCGGTCCGTCACGCCAGCCGGATCACGTTCCAGGACAGCGGCTCCAGGACGGTGCTCAGCGTGCCGTCCTGGAGTGCCGTGCCGTCGCCCGGGTGGGGGGCGACCCGCTCGGGGTCGTCGAGGGTGTTGCGGGCGTCGGGATCGGCGTCCGCGAGGACGCTGTGCTCGACGACCCGGGTGAGGTCGAGGCCGTTCAGGGCGACGTCGAGCGGGAGGGCCTCGGTGCGGCTGCGGTTCACCGCGAAGACCGTGACCGTGCCGTCCTCGGCGCGTACGGCGGTGGCGTGCAGCAGGTCCGTCTCGCCGTACTTCGCCGTCTCGTACGTCGGCGAGTCCACGCGGACGTCGAGGACCTGGCCGCGGCCGTACCTGCTCGCCTGCGCGAAGGGGAAGAACGTCGTCTGCCGCCAGGCCGGACCGCCCGGCTCGGTCATGATCGGCGCGATGACGTTGACGAGCTGGGCGAGGCAGGCGACCGTGACGCGGTCGGCGTGCCGGAGCAGGGCGATGAGGAGCGAGCCGAAGACGACCGCGTCGGTGACGCTGTAGTTGTCCTCCAGGAGGCGGGGGGCCTCGGGCCAGTCGTCCTGCTCGAAGGTCTTCGCGCGGGCCTCCCACTCGGGCAGGTACCAGACGTTCCACTCGTCGAAGGAGAGGTTGATCCGCTTCTTCGACTTGAGCTTCGCGCCCACGTGGTCGGCGGTCGCGACCACGTTGTCGATGAAGGACTCCATGTCGACGGCGGAGGCCAGGAAGGAGTCGGTGTCGCCCTTCTCGGGCCAGTAGTAGGCGTGGAGTGAGATGTAGTCGACGAGGTCGTACGTCTCCTCCAGGACCGTCGCCTCCCACTCGGCGAACGTCGGCATGGACTGGCTGGAGGAGCCGCAGGCGACGAGTTCGACGCCCGGGTCCATCTGGCGCATGGCCCGGGCCGTCTCGGCGGCGACGCGGCCGTACTCCTCGGCGGTCTTGTGGCCGGTCTGCCAGGGGCCGTCCATCTCGTTGCCGAGGCACCACAGCTTGATGCCGAAGGGGTCCTTGTCGCCGTGGCCGACGCGGAGGTCGGACAGGGCGGTGCCCTGGGTGTGGTTGGCGTACTCCTGGAGTTCGAGGGCTTCCGCGACGCCTCGGGTGCCGAGGTTGACGGCCATCATGGGCTCGGCCTGGGGGCCGATCTTGCGGAGGAAGTCGATGTACTCGGAGAGGCCGAAGCGGTTGGACTCCGTCGAGTGCCAGGCGAGGTCGAGGCGGCGGGGGCGTTCTTCGGCCGGGCCGACCGAGTCTTCCCACTTGTAGCCGGAGACGAAGTTGCCGCCGGGGTAGCGGACGGCGGTGACGCCGAGTTCGCGGACCAGGTCGAGGACGTCTGTGCGGAGGCCCTTGTCGTCGGCTGTGGGGTGGCCGGGTTCGAAGATGCCGGTGTAGACGCAGCGGCCGAGGTGTTCCACGAAGGAGCCGAAGAGGCGGGGGTTCACTTCGCCGATCGTGAAGGCGGGGTCGAGGGTGAAGCGGGCCTTGTGCATGTTCGCCTTTCGGGGTGGGTGGTTCTGTTGTGGTGGCGGCTGCGGGCCGTGGGGGTTGTTCGCGCAGTTCCCCGCGCCCCTATCGGGGCACCATCTACTGCCCTGCCAAGCCTGTGTGGGCCACGCCCGCCACTATCTGGCGCTGGAAGAACACGAAGACGATGATCAGGGGCAGGCCCGCCATCAGGCCGCCGGCCATGAGCTGGGCCCACTGGATGCCGTAGGAGTTCATGACGGTCGCGATGCCGTTCGGCATGGTCATCAGGTCGGGGTTGTTGGTCACCATGTACGGCCACAGGAAGTTGTTCCACGAGGCGATGAACGTGAAGATGCCGACCGCGGCGAGGGAGGGGCGGGAGAGCGGGAGGACGATGGTGAAGAAGACGCGCCAGCGGCCCGCGCCGTCGATGAACGCGGCCTCCTCCAGCTCGCGCGGGATGCCCTGGAAGAACTTGTAGAGGATGTAGACCATCGCGGCGGGCGCGCACTGCGGCAGGATCATGCCCCAGTAGGTGTCCACCATGCCCATCTGCTGGACCGTGGTGAACAGCGGCACGCCGAGGACGGCGGGCGAGATCATCAGGCCGGCCATGACCAGGCCCATCAGCGGCTTCTTGCCGCGGAACTCGGTGCGGGCGAAGCCGTATCCGGCGAGTGCGCTGACGAGGAGCACCACGGACGTCACGCAGACCGAGACGACGACGGAGTTGACGAACCAGTTGGTGATGTTGCCGGACTCGAAGAGGGCCTTCCAGGCCTGTCCGGTGAAGTCCCGCGGGAGCCAGTGCGGCGGTACCTCCACCGCCTCCGTCTCCGACTTGAGGGAAGTGAACAGGGCCCAGGCGAAGGGGGCCAGGAAGACGGCCGAGACGGCTGCGCCGAGGAGGGTCAGGACGATCTGGCTGGGGGTCCACGGCTTGCGGGGCTTCACCGGTACGGCGGTGGTCATCGGGCGCTCTCCTCACGGTTGCGCAGCAGCCACATCCGGGCGAGGGCGACGGCCGCGATGATCACGAAGAAGATGACGGAGATCGCGGAGGCGTAGCCCACGCGGTAGCTGGTGAAGCCCTCTTCGAGGGTGTACTGGACGAACGTGCGGGTCGATCCCTCGGGCCCGGGGAGGAAGTCCATCATCACGACGGCCTGGTCGAAGACCTGGAGCGAGGCGAGGATCTGGAGGGCGACGACGAGGCCCGTGATGTTGCGCAGCATCGGCAGGGTGATGTGGACCGTGCGGTGCCAGGCGTTGGCGCCGTCGAGCTTGGCGGCCTCGTAGAGGTGGCCGGGGATGCCCTGGAGCGCGGCCAGGTAGAGCAGGAAACTGAAGCCGACCGTCCACCACAGGGTCGTGATGACGATGGCGAGCATCGCGTACGACTTGTCGGTCAGCCACGGCGTCTCGATGCCGAAGACGTGGTTGATCATTCCTGTGCCGGGGTTGAAGAGCCACTGCCACAGGTTGGCCGCGACGGTGGACGGCAGCAGGAACGGGGCGAAGAAGCAGAGCCGCCACAGCCATTTGCCGCGCTCGATGTGGTGGGCGAGCATCGCGAGGAGGAAGGCGAGGACGGTGATGCAGGGTACGACCAGGAGCGTGAAGTACGCGCTGTGGCCGAGGGAGTCCCACACCAGGGGGTCCTCGATGGCCTCGCGGTAGTTGTCGAGGCCGACGAAGCTCGCGCCCTCGCCCGTGATGTTGGCGTCGGTGAAGCTGAGGTAGACGCCGCGCAGCAGCGGCCAGATCACGAACAGGGTGAAGAGCAGCAGGAACGGGGCGACGAACCAGCCGCCGTGCTGGAAGCCCTGCTTGCGGCGGAGCGTGGCGCTGTCGGCGGCGGTCTTCGCGCGTGCGGGTGCGGCGATGGTGGGGGCACTGGTCGCCATCAGACGGCACCTCCTTCTGCGGCGGTCTTCCCGTCCATGGGGTTCTTCGTGGCGAGGAGTTGGGTGAGCGTCTTCTTCATGCGGTTCGCCGCGGCCTCCGGCTTGGCGGAGCCCATCGTCGAGGAGACGACGATCGGGCCGACGCGCTGGGCGAGGATGCCGGTGGAGCCCGCGAACCACACCTTGGGCTCGGTGGCCTGGTGGTCCATGGCGGAGACGTACTCGTTCTGCGGGTCCAGCTTCTGGTACGCCGCCGTGGACAAGGTGGGCGTGTAGGCGGGGATGTGGCCGCCCGCCGCCCACTGCTGGGCGTGCTGGACGACGTAGGCGGCAAGTTGGTGGGCGGCCTCGTTGGTGGCGCCGCCGCGGTCGGACTGGTGCGGCAGGACGAAGGAGTGCGACTCGGCGTGGGTGGCCTGCTTGCCGAAGACCGGCGGCAGCGGGGTGGCCCCGTAGTCGAGCTTCGCTCCGGAGTAGACGGGCACCGACCAGTTGCCCTCCCAGACGAAGGGGGAGCCGTTGAGGAACTGCTCGGCGCCGGCGGCCCCGGCGAAGCCCGGGTTCGCGTACCCGTCGGTGATGTGACGGCTCAGGAACTCCAGGACCTGGGTGGCCTTGCCGGTGTCGAAGGTGACCTCGGTGTGGGCGGCGTTGAACCAGGTGCCGCCGAGCTGGGTGTAGAAGGCGACGAAGAACCACCACTGGAAGTTCTGGTCGGTGGACCACATGCCGATGGTCTGGAGCCCCTTCTTGGTGGCCTTCCTGGCCTCCTTGAGCACGTCGAACCACTCGTCGGTGGAGGTGACGGGCACGATCCGGCCGTCGTCGCCGAGCAGCCCCGCCTTCTTCAGCACGTCCTTGCGGTAGAAGCAGAGCTGGACGTGGATGTCGAGCGGGAGGGCGTAGAGCTTGCCGTCGATGACGCCGCGCTTCCACAGGGTGGGGTTGTAGTCCTGCTCCCGTACGCCGTACTTGGCGAGCAGGTCGACGTCCCAGGGGTCGAGGAGGCGTCCGGGCGCAAAGCCGGTGATGCGGCCCAGGTGCATGACGCCGAGGTCGGGGGCGCGGTTGCCTGCCGCTGCCATGGCGAGCTTGGTGTAGAAGGGGCTGCCCCACTGGAGCGTGGAGTCCTTCACGGCGATGTCCGGGTTGTCCTTACGGAAGGCGTCCAGCATCGCGATCATGTTGGAGCCGTCGCCGCCGCTGAAGAGGTTCCAGTAGCGCACGCGTGTGTCGGCACTGGACGCGAGTGCGTCGGCTCCGGTGCCCAGCGCGGCGAAGCCGAAGCTGCTCGCGACGAAGAGTCCCCCGAGCCCGCCGAGTAGTTGCCTGCGATTCAGGTCAGGTCGTCCCATGCCCTGCCCTTGCTGTCGTGTTCGATATACCGGAAGGTGCTCGTGACTTCGAACGGGACGGTAAAGAGGAAGCGCTTTCTCGTCAATGGTCGGCCCGGAACTTTGGTCACGGCTTTCGGGCAGAAACGGTCGTTCCCCGCTGAACCACCGGCACCGGATCGCATGACGCGAACACTTTCGGGCGCGTAGTCTCGGACGCGCGGCCAAGCCGCCGGCCGGCGCTGAGAAGGGGGAGCGATGGACATCGCGGGCGCGCGAGTGCGAGCCGCCACCGCGCTCAGGCGCTCGCGACGTGGGGCCGCCATGCGCCGCCTGGCCGCCGAGCTCGCCGCCGCGGTCCGGGCGCGGGAGCAGGTACCGGACGGCGCACGGTCGTTGTGCCGGGCGCTGTGCGAGGAGATGAGCGCGCGGCGCGGCGGGCGGCCGGTCGAGCTGCGTTTCGAGCGCTTCCCCGACGAGATCGAAGTGACCGGCCTGTGGGTGGAGTTCCAGGACTTCGACCTCGTCATCGTCGAGGAGCGGGCCGAGGCCGTGCAGCAGTTGGTCATCCTCGGGCACGAACTGTGGCACCTGCACGCGGGGCACGGGCATCACCACGGGGCGGGTGCGGCGGCGGCCCACGCCTTCGCCGACCGGCCGGGGTGGGACGACGCCGCGCTGGCGGTGGCCGCCCGCAACGGCTCCCGGGAACGGGACGAGGCCGACGCCGACGCCTTCGGACTCCGGCTGGCGGCGGGGTGCCGGGCGCTGCTGCCGGGTGGGCGCGGACCGGACGTACCCCTCGAACCCGTGCAGCGGTCGCTGTACTACCGGGGGCCGCGAGGAGGTGCGGCACCGTGAGCACGGTGGCCCTGACTCCGGTCGAGTTCGTCAACCAGTTCTATCCGAACTTCTGGTGGATCCCCGCAGGGGTCCTGGCCGCCGCCCTGGCCATCAAGCTGCCGAGCATCATCCGGCTCTGGAAGGACCCGATGCTGCGCGCGGTCGGCGGGCTGCTGCTGCTCGCCTGCGCGGTGTTCGTCTTCGTGGCGCCGTCGACGATCGCGCGGGTCAACAGGCTCACCGGGGTGGCGAACTTCTCCGGCCCCTGGGTCTACTCGCTGCTCACCGCGTTCTGCGCCTTCTGCCTGCTGCTGATCATCTCCTGGCGCAACGGCCCGTCCGACCGCTCGGACCGCACCCGGCGCGCGATGCGCGGGGTCGTGACGGTCTATTCGGGTGTGATCGTCGCGATGTGGGTGCTGTTCGCTCTCGCGGACGTGCCGGTGGAGCGGCTGCGGGACCTCGACACGTACTACGCGAACACCCCGTACATGCGCGAAGTGATCGTGCTCTACCTGCTCGCGCACACCGCGGCCGCACTGGTCACCAACGGGCTGATCTGGAACTGGGTGCGCACGGACGGGCTCGACTCGCTGCTGCGCTGGGGGTTGAAGTTCCTCGGCGTCGGCTACACGGCGCAGCTGCTCTTCGACGCCGCCAAGATCAGTGCCGTGGTGGCCCGTTGGTCCGGGCGGGACGTGGACTGGCTGAGCACGGCCGTCGCCCCGCCGCTCGCCTGCCTGTCCGCCGTGCTCATCGCGATCGGCTTCATCCTCCCGCACGCCGGGCAGTACCTGCACGGCCGCTGGCACGTCCGGCTCGCCCACCACGAACTGCGGCCGCTGTACCTGCTGATGAAGACGGTCAACGGCACAGGGGTCCCGTTCCTGCTGCGTGCGACACCGGAGCTGCGACTGGTCCGCCGGGAGACGTTCATCCGCGACGCGCTGCTGCCGCTCGCCCGGCACATCGACGAGGACCGGCGCGAACGGTTCCACGAAGCCGCCCTCTCCCTCGGCCACCCGCCCGGCCTGGCGAAGGTGCTCGCCGCCACCGCGGCGATCCAGGACGCGGCCGACGCCGGGACCCGGGCCCAGGAGGACGACGGCACCGGTGCCCGTGACACCACGGAACTGCTGCGCGAGATCGGCGCCTTGTCCCGGGCCCTGCGCCGCGCGGAGGACCTCCGGGCGATCCGCGCCCTGGCGCACGACCACGCGGAGGGCAGGTCGCTCACCGGCTGACCGCACCCCCGGGGCCGCCCGGCCGATTTCCGACGGGCCCGGCATGGGGGGACGCGCGCACGCTGCGTGAAGGTACGGTGAGAGCCGTCCGGGACGAGGCCCGCATGGCTCGAAAACCGGTGCCGGCGGACGGTGTTGTGGGCTGCCCGGCCGTGGCCGGACGTCGGGGAATGCCCGCAGGGCAAAGGAGCCTTCATGGCTGAGTGCGAGGAGTCGCATGTCGCGTAGAGCTGTCGTCATCGGTGCGGGTCTGGCCGGCATGCTGGCCGCGGCGGCCCTGTCCGCCGTCGCGGACGAGGTGGTCGTGCTCGACCGCGACGATCTGCCCGAGGGGCCGGAGCACCGTAAGGGCCTGCCGCAGGGACGTCACGCGCATCTCCTCATGGCCGGCGGCCTGGCTTCCATGGAGGACCTGGTGCCGGGAGTGAGCATGCGCAAGCATCTGCTCGCCGCCGGTGCGCACGAGATACCGCTCGGCTCGGGCATGGTCGCCCTCACGCCCGAAGGCTGGTTCCGGCGCTGGCGCCACCCCGGACCGCGGATGCTGACCTGCACCCGGGCCCTGCTCGACTGGGCGGTGCGGGGAGCGGTGCTGGACAGCACCGGGGTGGTGATCCGCAAGGCGCGGGTGCTGGAGCTGACGGGGTCGCGGCAGCGGGTGACCGGGGTCCGCCTCTCGACGGCCGCCGGGGAGGAGGACCTCGCCGCCGACTTCGTGGTGGACGCGAGCGGACGTGGCTCGCGGATCGTGACCTGGCTGGCGCGGCTGGGCGTCGACGACGTGCACGAGAAGACGGTGGACGCCGGCCTGGTGAACGCCACCCGTCTCTACCGCACTCCCGAGGGGGCCGGGCGCTTCCCCCTGACCATCGTGCAGGCGGACCCGTACCAGGGGCGGCCCGGCCGCAGCGGCATGGTGCTGCCGATCGAGGGCGACCGCTGGATGGTCAGCCTCGCCGGCACGCGGGGCGGTGGCGAACCGCCGTCCGACCCCGACGCGTTCCTGCGGTACACCCTGGAGCTGCCCGACCCCATCGTGGGCCGGCTGATCTCCGGCGCGGAGCCGCTCACCGACGTCCACGTCAGCCGCAGCACCAGCAATCACCGCCGGTACCTGGAGAAGGTGCGCTCCTGGCCCGAGCGCCTCGTCGTCCTCGGTGACGCGCTGGCCACGTTCAACCCCGCCTACGGGCAGGGCATGTCGGTGGCCGCGCTGGGCGCCCGGGAGCTGGACCGCGAGCTGCGGCGCTCCGGCCTCGACGCGCCCGGGCTCGCCCGGCGCGTGCAACAGCGGACGGCCAGGCCTGTGGAGGCCGCGTGGACGATGGCGGTGAGCCAGGACATCTGGTACCCCGGGACGCGCGGCGGCTCGCCCGGGATCGCCGACCGTCTGGTCACCGCCTACACCCGCCGCATGATCCGCACGGCGACCGGCTCGTACACGGCGGCGTCGGCGGTCTGGGACGTGATGAGCATGACGACGGGGCCGACGCGGCTGCTGCGGCCCTCGACGGTCCTGGCGACGCTGAGCGGGCCGCCGTTGCCGGCGGCGGTGGGGGCACCGCTGGCGGAGGACGAACGGGCGGTCCTGCGGCGGCTGGACCGGACGGGACGCTGACAGGGGCGTTCCGGCTCGGTCCGGCTCGGTCCCGTCCGCTCCGCTCCGCGCCCCGTCGGCGTGCTCCGCCGTCCGCCCCTGCGTGTCAGCCGGCGAACGCGGGCGGTACGAGCCCCTTGCCCGCCCCCGGCACCACGAACAGCGACCCCGCCAGCGCGGGCGGCTCGCTCAGGCCCGTACGCGCCGTCGTGATGTACAGGTCGCTCAGCCCGGCCCCGCCGAACGCGCACGCCGTCACCCGCGGCACCGGCAACTCGATCACCCGGTCCAGCCGACCCTCGGGCGTGTACCGCCGCACCGCCGCGCCCTCCCACAGGGCCACCCAGACACACCCGTCGGCGTCGACGGTCAGTCCGTCGGGGAAGCCCGCGCCGTCCTCGATCTCGGCGAGGGTGCGCCGCCCGGAGATCCGCCCGTCCGCGTAGTCGAAGACGTCGACGCGCCGGGTCGGGGAGTCGATGTAGTACATGAGGCGCCCGTCGGGGCTCCACCCGGTGCCGTTGCTGACGGCCACGTCGTCGAGCACGACCTCGGCCGAGCCGTCCCCGGTGACGCGGGACAGCGTGCCGCCCCCCGGCGCCTCGTCGTACCGCATCGTGCCGGCCCACAGCGATCCGTCCGGCGCGACGGCCGCGTCGTTGGCGCGGCGGCCGGGCACGGGCTCGCGGTGCAGCCAGCGGAAGCCGCCGGGGGAGTCACCGTCGGGGTCGAGGAGGCCGACACCGTCGCGCAGGTTCAGCACGAGCCCGCCGTCGGCGCGCGGCTTCACGGCGCCCACGTGCTGTTCGGTGCGGCGTGTGGTGCGGCGCCCGGTGCCCGGGTCGTACGTGTGCACGCGGCAGCCGAGGATGTCGATCCACAGGAGCCGGCCGGCCGCCGCGTCCCAGGTGGGACCCTCGCCGAGCTCGGCCTCGGCCCGTACGGCGACCTCGTACGGCGTCGCCGTCATGCCATGCTCCGGTGGCCGAGGTGCTCGGACAGCTCGGCGGCGCCCTTCGCGGCGAGCTGCTCCAGCTCGGCGCGGCGCTCCTCGCTCCAGCGGATCATGGGCACGGAGATCGACAGGGCGGCGACGACCTGGCCGGTGCGGTCGCGGACCGGCGCGGCCACGCAGCTCACGTCCGGGTTGGACTCGCGGTTCTCGACCGCGAGGCCCCGTTCACGGATCTCGGCCAGGGTCTCGCGCAGGGCGGCCGGGTCGGTGATGCTGTTGGGGGTCATCGCGACCAGCTCGGCGCCGTCGGGGATCCGCGCGGCGAGCTCGTGCTCGGGAAGGGAGGCCAGCAGCATCTTGCCGACGGACGTGCAGTGGGCGGGCAGCCTGCGCCCGGCCGCCGACACCATCCGCACGGCGTGCGTGGAGTCGACCTTGGCGATGTAGATGACGTCCGTGTCCTCGAGGATCGCCACGTGCACCGTCTCGTCGCAGGTCTCGGCGACGGACCGGGCGACGAGCTGGCCCTCGGCCGCGAGGTCGAGCTGCTCGGAGTAGCGGGCACCGAGCTGGTACGGGCGTACGCCGAGCCGGTAGCGTCCGGGTTGGCCGGGCACCTGGACGATGTACTTCCGGGCGGCGAGCGTGGTCACCAGCTCGTGCACGGTCGTGCGCGGCAGCTGGAGCTTGCGCACGATGTCGGGGGCGGAGAGCGTCCCGTCCCCGTCGAGGAAGAGCTCGAGAATGTCGAGAGCCCGGGTCACGGCTGGTACGAGGCGTCCCACGATCGGCCCCCTCCCTATGTGTTTCTCTGGCGCCTGTGTCGGCGATATCAACGTTCGAGATATCAACAGGCGATCGGCATGACGAACACAGGCTAGCCACAGAGGTTTGCCCGGGCAATGGGCAGAGGCCCCCAGGAGGAAACCCATGTGCACCCCACAGACACGTGGGGTGCACATTAAAGTGCGCTATGTGTGGCATGTCACGGTGTCGCGGGGCGAGCGGCCCTCACGCTCGGGGCCGGTGATCCGCCGGGTGGCGGCGGCCCCGGCTCACCGCCGCCCCCGCACCGCCCCCAGCTCCCCCCGCAGCCGCTGCGCGCGCAGGACCAGTTCGAGTTCGAAGCGGCGGTCGGGGTCGTCGATCTCGTCGCCCCACAGTTCCCGGATCTGGCGCAGGCGGTAGCGGACGGTCTGGGGGTGGACGCCGAGCCGGGCCGCGACCTCGGGGGCTCCGCCCCGGGTCTCCAGCCAGGCCAGAAGGGTTTCCGCGAGGCGGCGGCCGTGGGTGGGGCCGCAGTGGGTCAGGGGGGCCAGGCATCTGCGGGCCAGGTCGTCGATGAGCTCCTCGGGCTGGAGGAGGACCAGCGCCTCGGTGTGCTCGGTGCAGTAGAGGACCTCCCCGGAAGGGAGCAGGTCCCGTTCCATGAGGCGTACCGCGGCCTCGGCCCAGCGCAGCGACTTCGCCGCGTCGGTGAGCGGGACCGGCGGGCCGATCGCCCCCGACCAGCCGGTCAGGGCCCGGTGCAGGAGCTCGGGGCGGCCTGCCGCGTCCGGGTCGGGCACGACCATGCGGGGCTGCTCGTACTCCATGTCGAGCAGCACGCCCTGCCCGACCGCGGGGGCCATGGCCTCCCGGGCGGGGCGCAGCAGGACACCGACCGCGACCTTCCCGGGCAGGGGCCAGCCGATCCGGGCGGCCCGTTCGGTCAGCGCCTCGGCGGGGTCGCCGCGGTGGTGCTCGGCCAGCAGGAGTTCCATCAGGCGGCGCTGGAGGCGCAGGCGTTCCCCGGCCTGGCGGGCCGCGGCTTCGGCGTAGCCGCGTACGGACTGGTCGACCAGGCCGTCCAGGTACTCGTAGCCCGCGTCGACGAGTTCGTACATCGCCGGGGGCGGGATCTCCACGCGCTGGCCGATGTCGGCGAAGCGGCGCCAGGCCAGGCGTACGCCCATGCGGTAGATGGCCTGGAGGGAGTCGAGCGAACGGCCGTTGAGGCCCTCGCCGCGGCCGAAGTCCTGGAAGACACCGGGCGGGACGGTGGGCCGGCCCTCCGAGTGCTCCAGGTGCTGCACGAACACCTCGATGGCGCGGCGGATGCCGACCAGGGCCATGGGCTCGCCGGAGTCGTCCAGGACGACGGGCAGATGGGGGTACTCGCGCTGGATCTCGCGGAGGATCTCCTCGGCGAGCTCGGGCGCCTCGGCCATGGCGATCGCCGCGAACCGGCGCACCTGGAAGCGCGGTACGTCGTGCCAGGCGGAGCGCGTGGTGACGGTTCCGGTGCGGGCGGCCGTCACCGTCAACTCCCCTGCCCTGTCTGCTCGTACGTGATCAGGGGGGTGTTCGGCTGGTCGGGTGTGGCTTCGAGCAGCGCGACGACGCCCAGCGCGGCGCCCACGGCAAGGGCGGCGGCGAGCGCGACGGTCAGCGCGGCAGCGAGCAGTCTCGACATCGCAGGGTCAGCCTCTCTGTCCGGATTCGTCCGGAGATCGTCCGGAGGTTGCCCCACCCCGGCACCCCGTCCCTGCCTGTCGGGCCCCAGTCTCGACAAGCATTGACACCCCGTCAAGAGCGGCCTACGGTTCCCGGCCCAGCCGCACGCGCTGCTGTCTCCGCCGTGCCGGCCCTCTCGTACGTCGAGCCGTCCCAAGCCACTGGAGTGCCCGGATGCGCCGTACAACCTCCCCCTTTTCCCTGGTCCTGCTGGGTCTCGGCACGTTCCTGCTGGTGCTGGCGCCCCTGCTCGCCTGGTACGTCCAGCCGCGTGCCGCGGTGAACCCGATCGACATCGACACCACCGCCGTCTACACCGGCCGGGGCAGCGTCTTCGACACTGACCGGATCGAGACGCTCCCCGACCGGAAGATCACGGTGACCCAGCGGGTGCGCGGCAACGTCGAGGACAGCGAACGCAGCGGAAACGCCGTCTGGGACGTGACGACCACGGTCGACACCGACAAGTCGCTGCCGGCCGCCGACCCGCACGACGCGCTGGACTTCACACCGCACCGCTGGGTGATGGACCGGAAGACCACCCGGCCCGTGCACTGCTGCGGCGAGAAGCCGTACATCGAGGGCGAGGCCTATCTGAAGTTCCCCTTCGACGTGCAGAAACGCTCGTACCAGTGGTGGGACAACACCCTCGGCGACACGGTCGTACTGCGCTACCGGGGCACCGAGAAGGTCCAGGGCTACACGGGCTACAAGTTCACCGGCTCCGTGCCGCCGACCAGGACCGGCACGCGGATGGTCCCCGGCAGCCTCGTCGACCAGCCCGAGCGGCCGCAGGTGCTGGCCGAGGAGTGGTACTCCAACCACGGCTTCGAGCTGGTCGTCGACCAGGCCACCGGCCGCGTGATCTACGCGCAGACCGGACCCAAACGGACCCTGCGTGCGCCGGGCGGGAAGAAGGACGCGGCGGTGCTGCTGGACGCCCGGAAGGTCTCGTTCACGACCGCGACGCAGAAGGAGGCCGTGCGGCAGGCGAAGCGCGACAGTGGCCAACTGCGCCTAGTGGGCACGACGTTGCCGATCGGGGCCGGTGTGGCGGGTGTGGTGCTCGCGGTGGTGGGTGGCGTTCTGGTGGCGCGTGGGCGGAAGGAGCCGGAGCAGCCCACTCCGTCCGATACGTCCGGTACGCCCCAGCCCACCCTCACGATGTGATGTGGCGTCAGCTCCAACAAAGCCCGAAATTGTCACGCCGGTGAGTAGCCGTGGAGAACGTCCGGGCGAAAACTGTCCAACCCCACCCGAGCACAACCCGTCCACACTCCCCTCCCAGGAAGGGCTCAGGCCCCCCACAGCCAGACCCCCAGAGCCACATCTTCCAGAGCCACACCTTCCCCACGCTGAGTTCCGCACCCCGAGACGAGTTGGAGCACCCATGCCCCAGCACGTACCGTCCTCGCTGCACACCGCGTCCCCCAGCGCGGAGCAGCACCTTCCGGCGCTCCCCCCACATCCGCGCCGGATCGTCTTCCTCGCCCATCGCGATCTGGACAACCCGTCCGCCGGCGGTTCCGAGCTGCTGGTCGACAAGCTCGCCGACGGCCTGACCCGGCTCGGCCACCAGGTGACCCTGCTGTGCGGGGGCCCTGCGGCCTTCCGGGACTACCGGGTCGTGTCGGCGGGCGGCCCGTACGGGCACTATCTGCGCGCCCGGTCGGCCTTCGCCCGCCAGGTCGGCGACTGCGACCTGCTGGTCGAGGTGTGCAACGGCATGCCGTACCTGGCGCCGCTGTGGCACTCCGGACCCACGCTGTGCCTGGTCAACCACGTCCACACCGACCTGTGGAAAATGCGCTTCGGCGGGCCGCTGGCGCCGGCCGCCCGGATCGGCCGAAGACTCGAGCACTGGGCCCTGACCGGGGCGCAGCAGCGAAGTCTGCTGGTCGCGGTCTCCTCCTCCACCGCGCACGCGCTGCGCGCGATCGGCGTGGAACGGGACCGGATCCGGGTCGTGCACAACGGCGTCGAGGAGCCGGGGCCGCGGGCCGAGCGCTCCCCCGAGCCGTTGTTCGTCGCCGTCGGCCGCCTCGTCGAGTACAAGCGGATCGATCTGCTGCTGCGGTTGTGGGAGCGGGTACGGCCCGTCACCGGCGGGCGGCTGGTCATCGTCGGGGACGGTCCCGAGCGCGGGAGACTGGAGCAACTCGCCGGGCCCCGTGTGGAGTTCACCGGGTACGTGTCGGAGGCGGAGAAGCATCGGCTGCTGTGTTCGGCCTGGCTGTTGCTGCATCCCTCGGCTGTGGAGGGGTGGGGCCTGGTCGTGACGGAGGCCGCGGCGCGGGAGACACCGGCTGTCGCCTTCGATGTGCCGGGGCTCAAGGACTCCGTGGTGGATGGCGAGACCGGTGTTCTCGCGCGCGGTGAGTCCTCGTTCGCTGCGGCGTGGTGTGCGCTCGGCCTGTCCGGGTCGCGGCGGGAGCTGATGGGCAAGGCGGCCCGGGAGCGGGCGGCGCAGTTCCGTTGGGACCGGACCGTGCGGCAGTTCCGGGCGGTGGCCGCGGAGGCGGTGAGGGGCTGGGCACCGTGATGCGGCCTGCGGTCCGTCGTGGCTGGTCGCGCAGTTCCCCGCGCCCCTATAGACACGACCCTTCCTTTCGAAGATCTCTTGCCCTGTTCCGTGCCTTCCTCCATGAGCAGGACGATCCCGAGAGCTGTTACTCGC
Organism: Streptomyces sp. NPDC016851; assembly: GCF_055562795.1. NCBI lineage: Bacteria > Bacillati > Actinomycetota > Actinomycetes > Kitasatosporales > Streptomycetaceae > Streptomyces > Streptomyces sp. NPDC016851. The sequence continues at coordinate 254,573 of NZ_JBVHEP010000005.1, read as the reverse complement.
TGCTCGCCCGGGACGCCGTCGATCAGGTCGAGGCGTACGACGGGCCCGTTGCCGGGCGTACGGTCCTGGACGTCGGCGGCGGCAGCGGCTACTTCACCGAGGAGTTCCGGCGACGTGGAGCGCACGCGTTCCTCTTCGAACCGGACATGGCCGAACTCGGCGGGAAACCACCGGACTCGTCCGTCGTCGCCGACGGGTACCTCCTGCCCCTCCGGGACGGCGTCGCGGACGTCACGTTCTCCTCCAACGTGCTGGAGCACGTCGCCGACCCGGAGACGTTCCTGAGCGAGCTGGCCCGGGTCACGCGGCCCGGCGGGCTGATCTACGTGTCGTTCACCAACTGGCTGTCGCCGTGGGGCGGGCACGAGTGGGCCCCGTGGCACTACTTCGGTGCCGAGCGGGCCCGGGCCCGCTATCTGCGGCGGACCGGCAGGCCCGCCAAGCACACGCTCGGCGAGAACCTCTTCGCCGTGCACATCGGATCCACCCTGCGGCAGGTGCGTGCCCGGGACGACGTCACGGTCGTCTCGGCGCGCTCCCGCTACTGGCCGTTCCTCGCGGAGGCCGTCGTCAAGGCGCCCGGCATCCGCGAGTTCGCCACCTGGAACCTCCTCCTCATCCTGCGGCGGTGTCCTTCATGACAACCACGGTCCAGGCTCCTCCACCGGCAGCCGTCCCCACCACCGCGACCGCGGCGGGTCCGCCCGAGGGCCCGCGGTCGTGGCGCTGGCTGCTGGGTTTCTGGGCCGTGGCGTTCGTGCTGTTCCTGGCCGTGCGGCCGGGGCGGCAGACCTTCGACACCAAGCTCGGTGTGACCGTCGACCCGGGTCAGTTCCTCGCCGACCTGGGGCAGTTGTGGCACGACCGGGCCGGGTTCGGCGGGATCCAGGACCAGTACGTCGGCTATCTGTGGCCGATGCTGCCCTTCTACTGGCTGTGCGACCTCGTACAACTGCCGGTGTGGCTGGCGGAGCGGCTGTGGATGTCGCTGATCGTGTCCGTCGCCTTCTGGGGTGCGCTGCGGCTGGCCGAGCGGCTGCGGGTGGGCAGTGGCGCGTCCCGGCTGCTGGGTGCCGTGGCGTACGCGCTGTGGCCGGTGTTCACGACCGTCATCGGATCGACGTCGGCCGCCGCGCTGCCCGGCGCGTTCCTGCCGTGGGTGCTGCTGCCGCTGACGAACGAGCGGTACGCCGCCCGCGTCGCGGCCCTGCGGTCGGCGCTGCTCGTGCCGTTCATGGGTGGCGTGAACGCCTCGGCGACGCTGGCGTCCCTGCTGCCGGTCGGGCTGTATCTGCTGTCCCGGCCGCCCGGGCCGAGGCAGCGCAAGCTGATCGCCTGGTGGGCTCCGGCCGTGCTCGTCGTGACGGCCTGGTGGTGGGTGCCGCTGCTGCTGCTCGGGGTCTATGGCGAGAACTTCCTCCCCTATATAGAGACGGCGCAGACGACGACGGACACCATGTCGGCGACCGAGGCGCTGCGCGGCGCCGGGAACTGGGTCGCCTATCTGCACTTCGGTGAGGCGTGGCTGCCCGCGGGGTGGGCCGTGGCCTCGGCGGTCGTCGTGATCGTGTGCTCGGCGCTCGCGGCCGGGCTCGGTCTCGCCGGGCTCGCCCGGCGGGACATGCCCGAGCGGCGGTGGCTCGTGCTGACGGTGCTGGTCGCGGCGCTGGTGCTGCTCGCCGGGTACGGCGGCGCGTTCGGGGCGCCGTTCCACGGGGTCGTGCAGGGCTGGCTGGACGGCTGGCTGTCGCCGTTCCGGAACATCTACAAGTTCCAGACGGGCCTGGCGCTGGCGTTCGTGCTGGGTCTGGCCCATCTGGTGGGGGTGGCCGCCGAGCCGCGCGGGGCCCGCCCGGTGCGCGGCCGGCGCTTCGCCCCGCTGGTCGCGGCGGTGCTGATCCTGCCGGGGCTGCTGTGGCCGTATCTCAACGGCTCGATCCTCAACCCGGGTTCCTTCCAGAAGCTCCCGACCTACTGGCAGGCCACGGCCGACTGGCTGGAGAAGTACTCGCCCGACTCGCGCGCCCTGGTCGTCCCGGCGACCGCGCACGGCGTCTACACCTGGGGCTCGCCCATCGACCAGCCGCTCGACGTGCTCGCCGAGTCGCGGTGGGCGCAGCGCGACTACGTCCCGTTCGGCACGCCCGGCAACCGGCGCGCGATGGACGCCGTCGAGCAGGCGCTGATGTCCGGTGCCGAAGTTCCGGGGCTGGCCGACTACTTGAGCCGGGCGGGCCTGTTCTACGTCGTCGTACGCAATGATCTCGACCCGGACCAGATCGGCTATGTGCCGACCACGACCGTCAAGCGCACCCTTGAGCAGTCGGGGTACGAGCGGGTGACCGGGCTGGGGCCGGTGATGACCGGCGGGCGGCTCGCGCACGACGCCCCGCTCCAGGTCGAGGGGCTGTACCCGCGGCAGCGGGCGGTGGAGATCTACCGGCCGGCCGGGCAGGACGTGATCCGGCCCGGGCAGGCCGGACTCATGCCGGTCTCCGACACGGCCGTCGTGTCCGGCGGCCCCGAGGCGCTGCTCCCGCTGGCGTCGCGGCTGCGCGGCCGGGCGACCGTCCTGACCGGCGACAACCACCCGGGGCTCGGCACCCCGGCGGTGCAGGTGACGGGCGACGGGATGCGACGCGCCGACACCCGGTTCGGCGTGGTCAACGCCGGTACGTCGTACACGTACACACGCGACGAGCGCAACGCGCCCGACGCCCAGCAGGACCCGGGCGAGAAGCCCCGCCAGATCCTGCCGACCGAGGGCACCGACCACCAGACGGTGGCGGAACTGCGCGGCGCCCGCTCGGTGACGGCCTCCTCGTACGGCAACTGGCTGTTCCACCTGCCGCAGTTCGACCCGGTGAACGCCTTCGACGGCAATCCGGACACCGCGTGGACGGAGGGCTCGCCGGACACGCCGGACGGGCAGTGGCTGCGCATCGGCTTCACCGGCTCCTACGACATGCCGTCCTCCTTCAAGGTCACGCCGCTGCCGCAGGAGAGCGTGCGGGCGGCGGCGACGAAGGTGCGGGTGGAGACGGAGAAGGGCGAGCGGACGAGCTTCCTGCGGCCGAACGGTACGGCGCAGCGCGTCAAGGCGCCCGAGGGCGGCACGCGGTGGATGAAGCTGACGATCGTGGACTCGGTGGAGCGCCGGGCCGGGCTCACCGGCGCGGGCTTCTCCGAGATCGACCTGCCGGACGTACAGGTGACGCGGCTGCTGCGGCTCCCGGTGGACGCGGCCGACGCGACCGCGGACGCCACGGTCGTCTCCCTGCACCGGACCTCCGACCCGACCGGCCTCTCCGCGACCGGTACCGAGGCCGGTCTGCACCGCCGCTTCACGACACCGGCCGCCGGGACCTACGAGGTGACGGCGAGCGCGGTGCCGGTGCCGGGCGAGGAACTCGACGAACTGCTGTACGAGGTGGCGCCCGAGCAGCAGTCCCGGATCGTCGCCACCGCCGACTCCACGGCGCGGCTCGGCGCGGGCCTCGCGGCCCGCAACCTCACCGACGGCGACCTGACGACGGCGTGGATCGCGGGCGACCGGCCGACGATCCACCTGCGCTGGGACGGCAAGCAGCCGGTCGGCGAACTGGTCCTGGCCCCGGCGGGCGGCCTGTCCACCCGCGCCTCCCAGGTGCACATCAGCTCCCCGGACGGCGCGACGATCGCCGGCGTCGACGAGAACGGCTGGGTCCGCTTCCCGCAGATCACCACGGACCGGCTCGACATCACGATCACGGAGACGGCCCCGCTGACCCTGCACAACCCGGTCGCCGACGAGGATCTGCGGCTCCCGGTGGGCCTCACGGAGGCGTACATCCCCTCCCTCGACCAGTACCGCACCCCGCAGCCGGACGGCACCCGCAAGTTCTCGCTGCCGTGCGGCAAGGGCCCCGACGTGGCACTGGACGGCGAGCTGTACCAGACGGGCGCGAAGGGCACCGTGCGTGACCTGGTGGAACGGCGGTCCGTCGAGGTGACGCTCTGTCAGCAGGACAGGAAGGACGCGGAGGTTGAGCTGGCCTCGGGCGACCACCGGCTGGAGGGCGGCGACGCCGGCCCGCTCGCGCTGACGGACGTCACGCTGACCCGCGGGACGGTCCCGGAGGCCGCCGCGGCCGGGCGTGAACTGCGGGTGAGGGACTGGCTGGGCGACCGGCGCGAGGTGTCGGTCGGCTCCGGCGCGGCCTCGTACCTGACGACGTACGAGAACTTCAACGACGGCTGGAAGGCCACCCTGAACGGCAAGGAGCTCACCCCGCTGCGGCTGGACGGCTGGCAGCAGGGCTGGCGGATCCCGGCCGGCGCGGGCGGCACGGTCAAGCTGTCCTACGAACCGGCCACCACGTACGACGCCGGGCTGATCGGCAGCGGCGCGGGCATCGCGGTGCTGCTGGGCCTGGCGCTGTGGCGCCGCCGCGCCCCCAACCCCGACGCACCGCAACCGGCCCCGCCGCTGCCCGGCCTGTGGCTCGGCACGGTGGCGCTGACGCTGGTCGGGGCGGTGATCGCGGGCTGGCTGGCACTGCTGGTACCGGCGCTGGCCCTGCTCGCGGCCCGGCGGCACGCACTGCTGGTGCCGATCGCGTTCGTGGCACTGGCGGGGGCGGGCATCGCTGCCGCGTTCGGGGCCGGGGCACCGGTGGGCATGGGCGAGGGAGCGTTCGGCCGTACGGCCCAACTGCTGGCGTTGATCGGCCTGTTCGCGGGCCTGGTGAGTCTGCGCGAAGGGCCCTCGCCCTCCTCGGAGGCACCGACCCAGCAGTTGCCCAGGACGACGGACACGGGGAAGGGCGAGCCCGCATGACGGCACCGGTACGCATCCCGTTCCCGGTGGTGGACGAGGTGTCCCGGCACTGCCTCCAGGAGGAGGAACCGGAGACGGTCCACATCGAGGTCCACCTCCCCGGCCCTGTCGACCAGACCCGCCTGCGCAAGGCGTTCACGGAGGCCCTGCACCGGCATCCGCGCATTCTGATGCGGGAGGCGCGGGGGCCGTGGTACCGGCGGCGGTACGAGTGGGAGCTGACGCCGGAGCCGGATGTAGAAGTGGTGACGTTCGCCCCGCCGGGGCCGCGGGCGCTGCAGGACGCCAGGAACCGGGCCCTGACGGAGGCGCCGCCGCTGTCGATGTCGCCGCCGATACGGCTCGAAGTGGTGGGCTCGGTCCTCTTCCTCACCATCAACCACACCGCCCTCGACGGCCCAGCCTGCCTCCGCATACTCGCCACAGCCGCAGAGCTCTACGGAGGCAATGACAACTCCCCCGCAGCACCCCCAACCCGTACACCCCAACCCCTCCAACAACCCCCGGACACCCCAACCACCTGGTCACCCCCCGCGCGGGTAGCGCCCGGCACCCCCGACCCCTCCCCCGGCAACGGCATGCTGGTGACGGAACTCCCCCTCCCCCACCGCCCCAAAGGCTCCCCCTACACCGTCAACGACCAGCTCATGGTCACCACAGCCCTCACCATCGCCCACTGGAACAGGGAGCACGGCGCCCGGCCCCGCCCCCTGCGCATCACCATGCCCGTGGACGACCGCCCCCGCGACACCACGATGCCCATCGGCAACGGCACCCGCCTGGTGGAAGTCCCCTTCGCTCCGGCCGAGTTGGACCACCCGGACATGTCCGCCCTCCTCCGGCGCACCGCGGAGCGGACCCGCGCCCTGAAGTCCCTGCCCCGCCCCCAACTGGGCCACGGCGCCGCCCTCCTCACCGCCCCCTGGGCCCCGGTCGCCGCCCGCGCCGCCCTCACCCGCACCCTGCGCCGCGCCGCCGCGCCCTGGACGTCGACGACCCTGCTCAGCAACATCGGCCGTATCCCCTACCCCCTGGACTTCGGGGAGGAGACGGGCCGCGCGCACGCCGTCTGGTTCTCCGCACCGGCCCGGATGCCGCGCGGCCTCACCGTGACCACCGCCTCCACCGCCGGCCGCCTCCACCTGGCCCTGCGCTGGTCCCGGGCCCTGCTCAGTCACGGCGACGGCGCCCACCTCCGCGATCTGTTCGAGCACTATCTGCACACCACGGAGGTGACCCCGTGACGAGCGCCCCCGCCCGGCCCTCTCAGTTGCGCGACTTCTACGAGAACCCGGCCGTCCCCGTCGCCTCCGGTACCCCGCGCAGCCTCCGCCAGGCCCGCATGCTCGCCCGGGCGCTCGGCCCGGCGGACCCCAAGCCGCGGACGATCCTCGACATCGGCTGCGGGGACGGCACCGCCGCCGCCACCGCCGCCCCGCTCCTGCCCGGCCACCGCGTCATCGGCGTCGACTGGTCCCAGGACGCCCTGAGGCGCGCCCGCACCCGCATCCCGTACGCGGTCCGGGGCGAACTCACCGGCGGCGGGCTGCCGTTCGCGCCGGAGTCGGCCGACGCCGTGCTGTTCAGCGAGGTGATCGAGCACCTCGTCGACCCGGACGCGGCGCTCGACGAGATCCGCCGGATCCTGCGGCCCGGCGGGCATCTGATGCTGTCCACGCCGAACCTGGCCGCCTGGTACAACCGCGCGTTGCTGCTCGCCGGCGTCCAGCCGGTCTTCTCCGAGGTCAGTCTGCGCGCCATCCACGGTCGCCCGGGCCGGGAGGTCGTAGGACATCTGCGCCTCTACACCGCCCGCGCGCTGCGGGAGTTCGTCGCCGCGTCCGGGTTCACGGTCGTAAGGCTCGAAGGCGCTCCCTTCCACGGCGTACCGCGCCCGCTGCGGCCGCTGGACCGGCTGGCCTGTGCCCGGCCGCAGCTCGCGTCGATCCTGCTGCTGCACGCCCGGAGGACGTAGCCCATGTGGTGGGGAGTGGCCGCGGCCCTGTTGGCGAACACCCTGTACAGCCTGGGCTTCGTGCTGGAGAAACGGGCGCTCACCTCGCTCCCCGAGGTGAGCATCCGGCAGCCGGCCCGGCTGTTGCGCCTGGTTGTCGGCAGCCCCCTGTGGATCGGCGGCTCCCTCGCCCTCGCGGCCGGTTTCGGCGCCCAGCTCGTCGTCTACCGCACCCTCCCGATCGCCGCCGCGCAGGGCATCTTCGTCTCCGGCCTGGTGCTGCTCGTGCTGCTGTCGGCCCGGCTGCTCGGCGAGGAGACGAGCGGCCGGGAGCGGTACGCGCTGGCCGCGATCCTGCTCGCGCTGCTGATGGTGGTGCTGTCGCTGCGCGAGGGCTCGGACACCGTCAGCCAGGAGGCGCCGTACCCGTTGATCCTGCTGGTGTGCGTGCCGTCGCTGGCGGCCGGGCTGTGGCTGTACGGCTCCGCCGAGCGGCGGGCCCGCAACCGGCACCGGCGGCCGACGACCGGCGTCGAGTACGGGGTGGCCGTGGGGCTGCTGTACGGCGTCAGCTCGCTGGCCATCAAGGGCGTGTCGAGCCATCTGACGACCAGCGGGATCGGCGGCGCGGTGCTGGACCTGCTGAGCTCCCCGTATCCGTATCTGCTGCTGTTCACCGGCGTGTTCGGCCTGGTGATGTCGCAGGCGGCGCTCCAGCGCTGCCGGGCCTCGCTGATCGTGCCGGTGTGCACGACCGTGACGTCCCTGTTCACGGCGGTGCTCGGCACGCTGTCGTTCGGCGAGGCCCTGCCGGACGAGCCGCTGCGGCTCGCGCTGCGGGTGGCGGGCACGGCCCTGGCGGTCGCCGTGCTCCTGACCATGCCGAAACACGACCCCGCTCCCCAACCCCCCGCACCAGCCAAGGAGTTGGCATCCCCATGAAGCCCGACGACCCGCTGCTGAAGATTCTGGCGTGCCCGCTCGACAAGGGCCCGCTGCATCTGCTGGCCGAGGAGGCCGGACAGGAGGGGGCGCTGTACAACCCGCGTCTGCGCCGCCGCTATCCGATCGTCGACGGCATTCCGCAGTTGCTGCCGTCCTCGGGCGAGCAGGTGCCGGACGACGAGCACGAGGAACTTCTCCAGAGGATGACCCCATGACCAGCCTGGCCGCCCGGCTCGCTCCCCTCCTGCCCGCCCGCCTGGTGGCCGCGACGGCCCGGGCGCTCTACCCCCGGTTCGAACCGGAGCTGGCCCGGCTCGCCGAGCTGTGTCCGCCGGGCTGCGGCACGGCGGTGGACGTCGGCGGCTGGTACGGGCCCTGGACGCACCGGCTGTCCGGCCTGGCCGAGCACGTGGTGACGATCGAACCGGTGCCCCACCTGGCCCGTCTGCTGACCGCCGCCGCCCCGCCGAACGTGCGGGTGATCCGTGCGGCGGCCTCGGACCGGCCGGGCATCGCCCGCCTGTGGCTGCCGTCGGACGACTCGGGTGACCGGGGCGTGTCGTCGCTGGTCCGGCGCGACATCCACGGCCGGGCGCTGGACGTCCCGTGCGTCACGCTGGACGAGCTGGGGCTGCGCAACGTCGCCTTCATCAAGATCGACGTGGACGGCAACGAGCCGGCGGTCCTGCGCGGGGCGACGGGCCTCCTGGCCCGCGACCGGCCCGCCCTGTTCGTGGAGCTGGAGTCCCGCATCCAGCCGATCGCCCCGGTGGTGACCTACCTGTCCCTGCTCGGCTACGACGGCTGGGTCCTGCCCGGCGACAGCTGGGTGCCGCTGGCGAAGTTCCCCCTGGAGGAACACCAGGCGGACGCCTCCTACGTCGTCTCGCACGGCCTGCTGCGCCGCGTCCTGCCGTACGACGCCCTGCGGGGACCGCGCTACGTCAACTCGGTGCTCTTCCTGCCGGACGGCCGCCGCCCGGGCACCGCGCCGGTGGGCGACGATGGTTCCCATGCCCTCCGGAAAGCGCCCCGCTAGCCCCTTCACACCGCTCGACTTCCAGCTGGTGCTGCTGCGCCGCATGGCCGACCACAACCCGGATCTGGTGGAGGAGGCCCGTCACGAGCTGGGGGTCTCCCTCGCGGACATGCGCGAGGCCAACAAGCGCTGGCAGGCGATGGTCCGCTCCCCGCGCTCCCGCTCGTCCCTCTCCCGCTACCGCTCGGTGCTGGGCGAGCCCGAGTCCCGTACGCCCCGCCGGATCGGCGACCTGGACTGCGAGGCCTGGCTCTGGCCCCTCCCCCTCTGGCCCGACCTGCGCTTCGAGGTGCTGACCGCCCCGAACGGGGCGGTGTGGAACGAGTGGCTGGTCCGCGCCCCGGCCGCCGAGGGGCCCGGGCTGCGCACGCTCGACGATCTCACCCCCTGGTCCTGCACGGTCGACGAGGCGGCCCGCGCCTTCGCCCCGGCCCGTCCCCTGGAGGGCACGGCCCCGACCCGCTGGGGGCTGGCGTTCACCGCGCCGGACGCGCAGGGGGCGCGATGGGAGGCCGTCGCCGAGTTCACCTGGGGGTTGTTGCAGCGGGTCGCTGTCACCGGCCGTCAGGGCTGAGGGGCTCCTGGGACGTGTCCTCGTCGGACCGCCGGGCCTTCGCGGGCACGCGGCGCCAGGCCAGGCCCGCGGCGGCCAGGTACGCGAGCGCGCCGATGAGCATGCTGGTGCGGATCCCGGTGCCGAAGTCGGCGGCGGAGACGAGCAGGCTGCCGCCGAGGGCGACGCCGGTGGCGCTGCCGAGCTGGCGGGTGGTGTTGAACAGGGCGGAGGCCGCCCCCGAGTACGCCTCGGGGGCGGCGCCCATGACGGTGGCGGTCGTGCCGGTGAGGGCGAAGGACGTACCGAATCCCGCGGCCATCATCGGGACCACCAGCAGGGCGTAGGCGGGGTCGGCGCCGGCCGCGGCCCAGCCGGCCAGCCCCAGGGCGGCCAGCAGCATCCCGGAGACCACCAGGGGACGGTCGCCGGTGCGGCGGGTGAGCCGCCCGGACAGGACGGAGGCGAACATGGTCATCGCCACCGCCGGGAACAGCGCGAGACCGGTGCCGAGGGCGCTGTAGCCGCGCTGGTGCTGGAACTCCAGGCTGGCGGTGAACACCATGCCGTAGAAGCCGAAGTTGAACAGCAGGCCGATGCCGGCTCCGCCGCTCAGGGCGGGGGAACGCAGCAGGCCGAGCGGGAGGACCGGGGACCGGGCGAGCCTCTCACGCACCACGAACGCCACGGCGGCCAGTACGGCCAGGCCGGCCCCGGCGAGCACGGCCGGATCGGTCCAGCCCCGCCGCCCGGCCTCGTTGAGCGCCGCGGTCAGCAGCGCCACCGCCGCCACGACCGCGCACTGCGCCGGCCAGTCCAGGGCCCGGCCGGCGCGCCGGGGCGAGCGGGCCACGTGCCGCAGCGTCAGCACCAGGCAGGCCACGCCGACGGGCAGGTTGATGAGGAACACCCAGCGCCAGCCGACCGTGGAGACGAGCAGCCCGCCCAGCAGCGGCCCGGCGGAGGCCGCGATGCCCGCCATGGAACCCCACAGCCCGAAGGCCCGGGAGCGTGCGGCCCGCTCCGGATAGGCCTGCTGGAGCAGGGCCAGGGAACCGGGCACGATCAGCGCCGCGCCGAGCCCCTCCACCAGCCGGGCCGCCACCAGGAAGGGCGCGGTGGGGGCGAGCGCGCACGCGGCGGAGGACACGGTGAACACCGCCACGCCCGAGCAGAACACCCGGCGGTTGCCCAGCCGGTCCCCGAGCGCACCGCCGGTCAGCAGGAACCCGGCGAGGACCAGGGTGTACCCGTCGGTGATCCACTGGACGCCCGTGAGCGAGGCCGACAGCTCCCGCCCGATCACCGGCACCGCGACGTTGATGACCGTCACGTCGAGGATCACCATGAAGTACCCGGCGCACACCGCGAGCAGCGGTGCCCAGGACCGTCGCGCGGAGGGCATGGCCCTACCACTACACCAAAAGCCTCACCGGGGGACGTATGTCCGCGCGTGATCAGCCGGCGGCGGCCAGGACCGCCTCGACCACCCTCGGCACGGACTGCGGGTGCAGCCACAGGAACAGGTTCGGCTCGACCAGCTCCAGTTCCATCACGCACGGCTCCCCGTCCGCCCCGGTGACGAGGTCCACGCGCGCGTACAGCAGCTCCGCCTGCCCGGGGACGGCGGCCAGTGCCCGCTCGGCGACGCCGAGTTCGGCGGCGGTCGGCTCCCAGAGTTCGAGGTCGGGGTGGGCGACCTTGTCGGCGTCGTACGGCGTGCCCGGCGCCAGGACCGCGCCCTTGCGGCTGGCGTGCAGCAGGCGTCCGCCGAAGAACTGCAGGGCCCGCTCGCCGGCGGAGTCGATGCTGCGCATGTACGGCTGCACCATCGCCGTGAAGCCCTCGGCGTGCATCCGCTTCAGCTGCCGTACGGCCGTTTCGTGCTCGTCGTGGGTGTAGCGGGCGGCGAAGCGGGCGCCGGCGCCGGAGGTGGGCTTGACGACGTACTCCTGGTCGTCAGGGAGGTCGGCGGGCTCGCCGGGCGCGATGTACCGGGTGGGGACGACGGGCACGCCGGCGGCCGCCAGATCCCCGAGGTACCGCTTGTCCGTGTTCCACCGCACGACCGCGGGCGGGTTGGCGAGCCGCGTCAGCGTCCCGCACCGCTCCACCCACGCCGCGAACTCCTCCGTCCGCCAGCTGTAGTCCCAGGTCGACCGGATCACGGCGAGGTCGAAGCCGCCCCAGTCGGCGCCGGGGGCGTCCCACGGCACGGCGACGGCCTCGGCACCGGCGTCCCGCAGCGCCCGTACCAGCAGGGGAAGGTCCTGGTCCTTGCTGGGCTCGGGACCGGGGTCGTAGGTGACGAGTGCGATACGGGGCACAGGGCTCCCTCTTCGTGCGATCGGCTGATCGTGCGATCGGGTGATCGACCGGCAGGTTAACAACCGCCGGCGGAACCAGAACAGCCCGCTTGACCTTCACCTTCGGTGAAGCCCCAGCATCGGTGGCGGAACCGGAGGAGGTGGCGAGGTGCACCGGGACATGCTGACGATCGGCGCGTTCGCGAAGGCGTGCCGGCTCTCACCGAAGGCACTGCGCCTGTACGACGAACTGGACCTGCTGCGGCCCGCCCGGGTGGACCCGGACACCGGCTACCGGTACTACGCGGTCGGGCAGCTCGAGCAGGCCCGGCTGGTGGCGTGGCTGCGGCGGCTGGGCATGCCGCTGGCGGAGATCCGCCAGGTGTGCCGGCTGCACGACCGCGACTGCACGGCCGCCGCCCGCGAGATCCGCGCCTACTGGGCGCGTGTCGAGGCGGAGACGGCGGTACGGCGGGACCTCGCCGCGTTCCTGGTCGCTCACCTGACAGAGGACTCACCAGAGTCCCGAAAGGACACCGCCATGCTGGAACTGCGTTACTCCGCCCACTCGGACACCGGTCGCGTCCGCCCCGCCAACCAGGACACCGCGTACGCGGGCACCCGGCTGCTCGCCGTCGCCGACGGCTTCGGACCGGCGGGCGCGCCCGCGAGCAGCGCCGCCGTGGAGGCACTGCGCTTCCTGGACACGGACGAGGTCCCGGCCGGCGGCGTCCTCAACCTCCTGGAGGACGCCGTGCGGGGCGCGGCCCAGGCCGTCCGGGACGTGGCCGACGGCGCCGACGACATCGGCACGACCCTGACCGCCCTGCTGTGGACCGGCTCGCGGCTGGCCCTGGTGCACATCGGCGACTCCCGCGCCTACCTGCTGCGCGACGGCGAACTGTTCCTCATCACCCACGACCACACGGTCGTCCAGTCGATGATCGACGAGGGGCGGCTGACGCCCGAGGAGGCCGTCTCCCACCCCCAGCGGGCCTTCCTCCTCAAGGCCCTGACGGGCGACGGCACGCCGACGATCCCCGACCTCCGCCTGCACGACGCCCTCCCGGGCGACCGCTATCTGCTGTGCTCCGACGGCCTGTCGAGCGTGGTCCCCGAGGACCGGATCCGGGGACTCCTCACCCCGCCCACCGCCCCCGACGAGACGGTCCGGGCCCTGGTCACGGCGGCGAACGAGGCCGGCGGCCCGGACAACGTCAGCTGTGTGGTGGCGGACGTCGTGGCGGCGTGACCCGGACGGCCCAGGACCACGGGCCGTGTCCCGCCCCGGCGGATCTACTGAGCGAGGACACCGATCACAGGAAGGGATTCCCATGGCTGCTGTGCTGTCCTTGCGCTGGGCCGGGGTGACGCCCGAGCAGTACGACGCGATGCTGGCCGAGGTGCGCTGGGAGGAGCAGGTGCCGGACGGGCTCCTGCTGCACGTGGCCTGGTTCGAGGCGGGCGTCCTGCACGTGACCGACGTGTGGAACGCCGAGGCGGACTTCCAGCGCTTCTTCGCCGAGCGTCTCGCCCCGGCCGTGCCGAAGGTCGGTCTCGCCGGCCAGCCCGAGGTCCGGTTCGCGCCGGCACACCGGCGGTTCGTGGCGCCCGGTGCCGCCGGGGCCGCCTGACACCCCGGCCCGCGCTACCCCTCCCCCTCCGGCTCCCAGTCCAGCAACCGCACCTTCGCCACCGTGCGCACGTGGCGCCGCATGGCCGCGGCCGCCTGGCGGGGCTGCTCCGCGGCGATCGCGTCGAGGATGGCCTGGTGCTGGGAGAGGGAGCGGGACGGGCGGCCGGGCTGGCGGAGGGACTCGGTGCGGCTCTCGGCGATCTGCTCGGTGATGGAACGCATGAACTCCGCGAGCAGAGCGCTGTGGGCCGCCGCCGTCACCGCCGCGTGGAACAGCCGGTCGCCCTCCACACCGTGACCGCCCGCCGCGATCTCCTCCGCCATGTGCGCGAGCGCCGAGCGCATCGCGGCCAGGTCCTCCTCCGAGCGCCGCTCCGCGGCCAGTTCGGCGAGCTTCGTCTCCAGCGCCTCCCGAGCCTCCAGGACGTCGGGCAGGCGCCGTCGGCGTTCCACCATCCGCTCGACCGGCTCGGTGTCGAGGCTGTCCCGCACGAGGTACGTACCGCCCCCGTGCCGGGCCTCCACCAGGCCCTGGACCTCCAGCACCACGATCGCCTGCTTCACCGAGGCGCGGCTCACCCCGAGCCGCTGGGCCAGATCCCGCTCGGGCGGCAGCCGGTCGCCGGCGCGCAGACCGCCCTCGGCGACGTACTGCCGCAGCCGCTCCAGCACCTGTTCGTAGAGGCGCTGTTTGGCCATGGGGCGCAGGGCGTCGGTCATGGAGTCCCCCTCTCGCCGGGAGCGTAACACCGGCCCCTTTCGGTGGCCGAGTGGCTGAACCAATTCTTGCGCACCCCCTTGACGGACGCCCGGGCCGCACCCACGCTGTTCAGCCAACGCACCCCAAGTGGTTCAGCCACTCGGCCACTCTTCTGGGTGCTCCCAGCCGCTCCGGGGCCCAACGACGGGAGCCCGTATGTCCCCCGAACTCATCTCGATCCTCGTCCTCGTCGTGGTGTTCGTCATCGCCACCACCCGTTCCGTCAACATGGGCGCGCTCGCCTTCGCCGCCGCCTTCGGGGTCGGCGGGCTCGTCGCCGATCTCGACGCGGACGGCATCTTCGCCGGCTTCCCCGGCGATCTGTTCGTCGTCCTGGTCGGCGTCACGTACCTCTTCGCGATCGCCCGCGCCAACGGCACCACCGACTGGCTGGTGCACGCCGCCGTCCGGCTCGTGCGGGGGCGGGTGGCGCTCATCCCCTGGGTGATGTTCGCGCTGACCGGCGCGCTCACGGCGATCGGCGCGGTCAGCCCGGCCGCGGTGGCGATCGTCGCCCCGATCGCGCTGAGCTTCGCCGCCCGGTACGGGATCAGCCCGCTGCTGATGGGCGCGATGGTGGTCCACGGCGCCCAGGCCGGCGGCTTCTCCCCGATCAGCATCTACGGCTCGATCGTCAACGGCATCGTGGAACGCGAGAAGCTCCCCGGCAACGAGCTGATCCTGTTCCTGTCGTCCCTCGCGGCGAACCTGGTGATCGCGGGGGTGGTGTTCGTGGTGTGCGGCGGCTTGAAGTTGTGGGCCCAAGGGGCGGTGGACGGCGGCGCGGGGGACGGCGGCGGCAGCCCCGCCCCGGCTGCGGGCAGTCCCGCCCCCGCTGCGGGCAGTCGTGCCGCAGGGGCGGCACCCGTCCCACAGAAAGCGGCACCTCGCCCCGCCGAGCTGCGCACCGACCCGGCCCCAGCAACCACGCCGAGCACGGAAACAACGACCCTCACCCCCTCCCGCATAGCCACCCTCACCTCCCTCCTGGCCCTCGTGGTCGCCGTCCTCGTCCTCGACCTGGACGCCGGCCTCACCGCCATCACCCTCGCCGTCATCCTCAGCACGCTGTGGCCCGAAGACAGCCGCAAGGCAACAGGCCAGATCGCCTGGCCGACCGTCCTCCTCATCTGCGGCGTCCTCACCTACATCGGCGTCCTCGACGAGATGGGCACCATCACCTGGGCCGGCGAGGGCGTGGGCAACATCGGCATCCCCCTGCTGGCAGCCGTCCTGCTCTGCTACATCGGCGCACTCGTCTCGGCCTTCGCCTCCTCCGTGGGCATCATGGGCGCCCTGATCCCCCTGGCCGTGCCGTTCCTGGAACGGGGCGAGATCGGCGCGATCGGCATGGTGGCCGCACTGGCCGTGTCGGCGACGGTCGTGGACGTGAGCCCGTTCTCCACGAACGGCGCACTCGTCCTGGCCGCCGCCCCGGACGTCGACCGCGAGCGTTTCTTCCGGCAGCTGATGGTGTACGGAGGGATCGTGGTGGCGGTCGTACCGGCGGCGGCGTGGCTGGTCATGGTCGTGCCCGGCTGGGGATAGACAGCCAGCCACCCTCGCCTACGGACAACCGCAGGCAACAGCTAAGGAGATGTGACGCGTGACCCCCCTCTTCCCGGCCCTGACCGAGGCCCCGGCCGACGCCCCGTCCGACCGCCCCGCCCTCCGTTTCGGCGAGCGTTCCCTGACCTACGCGCAGCTCGCCGCCGCGGCCGGCGCGCTCACGGGCCGCATCGGCGAGGCCACGCGGGTCGCCGTCTGGGCGACCCCCACCATGGAGACCGCCGTCGCCGTCGTCGCCGCCCTGCTGGCGGGCGTCCCCGCCGTACCGCTCAACCCGAAGTCGGGCGAGAAGGAACTCGCGCACATCCTGTCCGACAGCGCGCCCGACCTGGTGCTCACGGCACCCGACGACCAACTCCCCTCCCCCCTGCACGACTTGCCTCGCCTCGACGTCGACGTGCACGGCACCGGCCCGGCCCCCGAGGACCACGCGGACGACGAGGACCCGGCGCTGGTCGTCTACACCTCCGGCACCACCGGCCCGCCCAAGGGTGCCGTCATCCCGCGCCGGGCGATCTCCTCGACCCTGGACGCGCTGGCCGACGCGTGGCAGTGGACGGGCGACGACGTCCTCGTGCACGGACTGCCGCTGTTCCATGTGCACGGCCTGGTCCTGGGCACCCTCGGCCCGCTGCGGCGCGGCGGCTCGGTGCGGCACCTGGGGCGCTTCAGCACGCAGGGCGTCGCCCGGGAGCTGAACGCGGGCGCGACCATGCTGTTCGGCGTGCCGACGATGTACCACCGGATCGCGGAGGCGGTGACCGGCGACCCGGAGCTGGTGAAGGCGCTGACCGGGGCGCGGCTGCTGGTGTCCGGTTCCGCCGCGCTGCCCGTGCACGACCACGGGCGGATCGCGACGGCGACCGGGCGGCGGGTGATCGAGCGGTACGGCATGACGGAGACGCTGATGAACACCAGCGTCCGTGCCGACGGCGAGGCCCGCCCGGGCACGGTCGGGGTGCCGCTGCCGGGCGTGGAGTTGCGGCTGGTCGAGGAGGACGGCTCGGAGGTCACCGCGTACGACGGGGAGACGGTGGGCGAGATCCAGGTGCGCGGGCCGAACCTGTTCACGGAGTATCTGAACCGGCCCGATGCCACCGCCGCCGCCTTCACCGCCGACGGCTGGTTCCGCACCGGCGACATGGCGGTGCGCGACCCCGACGGCTATGTCCGGATCGTCGGCCGCAAGGCCACCGACCTGATCAAGAGCGGCGGTTACAAGATCGGGGCGGGGGAGATCGAGAACGCGCTCCTAGAACACCCGGGGGTGCGGGAGGCCGCCGTCACCGGGGAGCCGGACGCCGACCTGGGCGAGCGGATCGTGGCGTGGATCGTCCCGGCGGATCCCCAGTCGCCGCCGTCACTCGGCGAGTTGGCGGACCATGTGGCGGGGCGGCTCGCCCCGCACAAGCGGCCGCGGGTCGTCCACCACCTCGGCGCCCTGCCCCGCAACGACATGGGGAAGATCATGAAGCGGGCGCTGCCCCATGACTGAGCGCCGCATGACTGAGCGCCCCATGACTGAGCGCCCCGCGACCGAGCGCGTCCCCGCGACCGAGCGCCTCTCCGCGACCGAGCGCCTCTCCGCCCGCGCGATCGCCGACGCCCTCGCCGACGACGCCACCTTCACCGAACTGCCCGCGCCCATAAGGGAGTCGAAGCCCGACGGCCCGCTCGGCTGGCCCGGCTACGACGCCCTGCGCGCCCGTGCCGCCGAGCGCACCGGCGAGCAGGAGTCCGTGGTCTGCGGCACCGCCCGCGTCGGCGGCACCCGGGCCGTGCTGATCGCGTTCGAGTTCGGCTTCCTCGGCGGCTCGCTCGGCGAACGCACCGGCGACCGGCTGGAGGCGGCGTACACCTACGCCCGGGAGCACCGCCTCCCGGTCGTGCCGCTGGTCGCCACGGGCGGCAGCCGGATGCAGGAGGGCATGCTCGCCCTGACCCAGCTCCAGCGCGTGGCCCGGCAGTCGGCGCTCACCCGGGAGGCGGGGCTCGCGCAGCTCGCCGTGGTGCGCGATCCGACCACCGGGGGCGGCTGGGCCACCCTGGGCGCGGGCGCCGACGTGGTGCTCGCCCTGCCCGGGGCCCAGGTCGGCTTCGCCGGCTCCCGGGTGCGGCCGGCGGACGCGGACCCGGCCGCGTACACGGCCGAGGCCCAGGTCGCGGCGGGCGCGGCGGACGCGGTCGTCCGGCCGGAGGAGCTGCGCGAGACGCTGGGCCGGTGGCTGCGGCTGCTGACGTGCCCGTCCGGCACACCGGCCCCGCCGCCCGAACCGCTCGGCGACGACACGGGCCTGCCCGCCACCGGCTGGGACGCCGTCCGGCGCGCCCGCTCCCCCCGGCGCCCGCGCGCCGCCGCCTACCTGGACGCCTACTTCTCCGACCGGGCCGCGATCAGCGGCGACCGCTGCGGCGGCACGGACCCGGACGGCATGCTGTGCGGCTTCGGCACGCACGAGGGCCGTACGGTCGCGTACGCCGCGCAGACCGGAACCGCGACCCGCCCCGCCGGCTACCGCACCGCCGCCCGTCTGATCCGCCTCGCGGACCGGTTGGGCATCCCGGTGCTGACCCTCGTCGACACCCCGGGCGCCGCCAACGACGCGGCGGCGGAGCGGCAGGGCGCGGGCGCCGCGATCGCGGACCTGTTCGGCGCGGTGGCGGGCGCCCGCATCCCGGTGACGACGCTGGTGATCGGCGAGGGCGGCTCCGGCGGCGCGCTGGCGCTGGCCGCGCCCGGCAACACCTGGGCCACCCCGGACAGTTACTTCTCGGTGATCGCGCCGGAGCTCGCGGCGGCCATCCTCAAGCGGCCGCCGCGCGAGGTGGAGGCGACGGCGGACCAGCTCCGCATCCGGCCGCAGGACCTGGTGGAGCTGGGTGTGATCCGCGGGACCGTGGGCCCCTGAGTACCCGGTGGCTGCCCCTCACATCATCAAGTACCGTCCGTCACAATGGGAATGCCCAACGCAAGGACGACGGGGGTGTCATGGACGGGTTGGTCGAGTTCAGAACCGGTGACGGTGCGGTGGTCACGGTCGAGGCGACGGAGGAGCGGTCCGGCTCCCGCCTGGTCTCCAGAGGCGACGGTACGGTCCAGGCGACCCGCACGTTCGAGGGCGCCCTGGACGGGGTCCGGGCCGCCGCCGAGTCCGCGCTGCGGGTGTTCCGCGACGGGTCCCTGAAGCCGGACGGCGTGGAGATCGAGTTCGGGGTCAAACTCTCCGCCGAGACGGGCGCGTTCATCGCCAAGGGCACCGCCGAGGGCCACCTGGTGGTCAGACTGACCTGGTCTCCGGCCGGCCCGGAGGCAAGCCCCGCCTCATGAACAGCGCCGAGTGGCACGCCCGGATCGAGTTACGGGGGCGGGTGGCCGGAGCCGGCTTCCTCGTCGCGCCCGGCACGGTGCTGACGTGCGCCCATGTCGTGGGGGACGGCGAGGGCCTGACCGTGACCTTCACGGAGCGGCCCGGCTCCCCGCCCGTGTCCGCCCGGGTGGTCGCCCACGGCGGCTGGGCCGGATCCAGCACGGACCCCGGGGACCTCGCCGTGCTGGCACTCGACCAGGAGGTGCCCGTCGCCCCGGCCGCGCTGGCCCCGGTCGACGCCGCGCACGGCACAGCACCGCGCAAGCTCGTCGTCTACGGCTTCCCGGCCGGTTTCGACGAGGGCACCCTCGCCGAATACCGCGTCACCGCACCCCAGTTGATCAAACGGGAGTGGCTCCAGCTGGAGGCCTGGCACCCGGGCGGCCAGCCCCTGGCCCCCGGCTTCAGCGGGGCCGCCGTCACCCTGGCCGACACCGGCGAGGTCGTCGGCATGGTCACGGCGGCGGCCGGCACCCGGGACGTGCGCACCGGCCGGATGATGCCCACCCAGGTCATGGCCCGCTACTGGCCCGCGCTCCAGAGCCTGGTCCCCACCTCGGACCACACCAGCGCCGACCGGGCCCGGCTGCGTGCCCTGGTCGAGAAGGCGGCCCGCGCGGGCGTGGACTGCGACCCGGTCCGGCTCTACACCGCGGCGGCCGACCCGTTCGACCCGCCGCCTCCCGAGGACGGGTTCGACTCGCTGTGGTCGGCGGCCCTGTTCGTGCTGTGCGAACTCGACGGCCCGGGCGCCGCGCGCACGGTGACCCGGTTCGCCGACCGGCTCGAGGCCCTGCTGCACACCCCGGCCGCTGAGCCGTCGGCACCCGACTGGTCGCCCATCCTGGTCGAACTCGGACACAGCGGCGCGGGCGACGACCTGGTCCGGGTCGAGGTGTCCGCGTACAGCGAGGGGCGGCGGCACCCGGTGGACTCCGGCACGGTCGAGCAGCACCGGCTGCGCGCCTACGTGCAGGACCGTATCGAGGCGGCCTTCCGGTATCTGACGCCCGGCGCCGACGAGTTGGTCGCCTTCGCGCTGCCCCGGGACTGGCTGGACTGGCCCGTCGACCGCTGGGAGAGCGCCCCCGACGACACCACGCCGCTCGGCTGCGTCTACCCGCTGGTCGTCACCGACCACGCCCGGCGCAAGGCCAGCACCCGGCATGTCCTGACCCGGGCCTGGAAGCGTCTGGACTCCTTGCCGGGCGCGCGGATGCACCGCGTGGAGTGCGGCGGCCCGGAGGAGCCCGGGCGGCTGCGGCTGCGGCTGCGGCAGCCCGGCGCCTGCCTCGCCGGGTTCGGCACGGCCCCGGCCGCCTCCCGCACCCGGCCGCACTTCGACACCTCGCTCACGGCGCCGGCCCCGGTGATCGTGTGGTCGCGCGACGGCTGCGGCTCGGGGCAGGAGGACTGCTCCGGGGCGGACGGCTGCACCGGCAAGGCCTTCCTCGACGCGCTCGACGCCTGCCTGAAGGCCGTACCGCCCGCCGAACTGCCCCGGCGGATCCTCGCGCTGCGCGAGGAGGCCGACGCCGAGGAGGACCACTGGGCCCACGGCATCCAGCTGCTGTGGGACGACCCGCGCGTCTTCGCCGACCCGCACGCCGTCGCCGCCGCCCACGCCCGGACCCCGGTGGCCTGACCACCGCGGGCCCGGCCCGGCGCACCCGAGAAACACCAGCTCGACAACGGAGAGCGGAGTACATCCCCCATGCCGCACTGGTCCGTCTACACCGGCGAGAACGAGCCGCACGACGGCATCGACGACCTCCCCGCACCACCGCCCTGGCGTGCCTTCGACGGCGGGCCCGCCCTGCCGCCGCCCCTGGACAGCGACGACGCGACGGCCGTCTCCCCCGACCGCGTGCACCGGGCGAAGTCGTACGTGGCGACCCCGGAGACCGTCCGGCTCGTCAACGCCGCGCTGTGCCTGCGCCGCCCCCTGCTCGTCACGGGCCCGCCCGGCACCGGCAAGTCCTCCCTCGCGTACGCGGTGGCGCGCGAGCTGCGTCTCGGCCCGGTCCTGCGCTGGAACATCACCAGCCGCAGCACCCTCGCCGACGGCCTCTACCAGTACGACCCGCTGTCCCGGCTGTACGCGGCCCGGGAGCGGCGGGACGGCCCCGGCCACGCGGCCGGCGACGTCGAGGACCATCTGCGCCTCGGCCCGCTCGGCACGGCCCTGCTCCCCTACGACCGTCCCCGCGCCCTGCTCGTCGACGAGATCGACAAGAGCGACCTGGACCTGCCGAACGACCTGCTGAACGTCCTGGAGGAGGGGCAGTACGAGATCCCGGAACTGGTCCGGGCCGCCCGCCACTCCGGCGACGGGGCGGCCGAGGTCCTCGCGGACGGCACGGACACGCCGGTCACCGTCCACCGCGGCCGGGTCCGCTGCCGCGCCTTCCCGTTCGTCGTGCTGACCAGCAACGGCGAACGCGAGTTCCCGCCCGCGTTCCTGCGCCGCTGCGTCCGGCTGAAGCTGCGCCGCCCCGACCGGGACCAGCTCACCGACATCGTCCGCGCCCACCTGGACACCCCGGACGGTCACGCGGACCGTCTGATCACCCGCTTCCTGGAGCGGGCGGGCGGCGGCGAACTCGCCACCGACCAGCTGCTGAACGCCCTCTACCTCACGGGGGTCGCGGGTCTGGACGCCGAGTCCCGAGACGACCTCGCCGAGCAGCTGATGCCGTACCTCAGCGCGACGGCCGACGGCGATGGTTTCTGACCACGGCCCCGGGCCGTCCCCGGTCGCCCGGCTGGCCGCGGCCCTGTCCGCGGCCGGCGCGTCGCCGACCCCGCGCGAACTGGCCGAACTGCTGTGGATGGCCGCCCAGTTGGACCGGGACCGGCAGGAGGAGGAGCCTGCGGCGGAGCCCGGCGACGGCTCCTCCCCGTCCGCACACGGGGAAAGCACCCCCGCGGAGGAGGAAACCCCCGCCCTCGTACCCCCGCAAGCGGAGCCGGAGCCGGAGCCCAAGCCGCAACCGGAGCCGGAGCCGGGGCCGGTCCACCGCACCCCCGACCGCGTCCCGCTGACCCTGCCCGCCCCGCGCTCCCCGCACGACCGGCACGACTCCCCCGGCGGCGGTTCCCCCCTCCTGGCCCCCGCGCCCCCGATGCTGCCCCACCCCCTCGCACTGCAGCGCTCCCTGCGCCCGCTGCAGCGCAAGGTGCCCTCCCCGCACGCCCGGGTGCTGGACGAACGGGCGACGGCCGACCGCATCGCCCGGCTCGGCGCCCACCCCGACGTGTGGTTCCCGGTCCTGCGCCCGGCCCCCGACCGCTGGCTGCGCCTGAACCTCGTGCACGACACCGGCCCCACCATGCCGGTCTGGCGCCCCCTGGTGGGCGAACTGCACACCGCCGTCGCCCAGTCGGGCATCTTCCGTATGGTCACGCTGCACCCGGCGACCCCGGACGGCCGGGCCCGCCACGTCCCCGTCCCCGCCGACGGCCGCACCGTCACCCTCGTCGTCAGCGACTGCATGGGCCCGCAGTGGCGTCCGGGCGAGGCGGGCGAGCGCTGGTACCGCACCCTGCGCCACTGGGCCCGGCACATGCCGCTCGCCGTGGTCCAGCCCCTCCCCGAACACCTCTGGCCCACCACCGCGCTCCCCGCCGAGCCGGGCCTGCTCACCTCCCCCTCCACAGCGGCTCCTTCGGCGGCCCTCGCCTTCACCCCCTACGAACCCGCGCCGGCCCCGGACCAGGCCTTCCCCCTCCCGGTCCTGGAACCGGGCGCCCCCTGGCTCGCCCACTGGGCCGCCCTGGTCGCCGGCCCGGGCGGCGCCCGCACCCCGGGCGCGGCGGCCTGGCTGCCGCCCTCCCCGGACCCGCCCGCCGAACCGACCCCCGACATCGCCTCGTCGACCCCGGAGGAACTGGTCCTGCGCTTTCGCGCGACCGCGTCCCCGGAGGCCTTCCGCCTCGCGGGGCACCTCGCCCTGGCGGTCCCCTCGGTGCCCGTGATGCGTCTGGTCCAGCGCACCGTGGACCGCGACCCGCGCCCCCAGCACCTGGCCGAGGTGATCCTCAGCGGCATGCTCACCTCCGTCCCCGGCCCGCCCGGCTCCTACGAGTTCCGGCCCGGCGTACGGGAGTTGCTGCTGCGCTCCCTCCCCCGCACGACCCGGGGCCGCACCCGCGAGTTCCTCGAACGGATCGGAGGGCTGATCGACGAACGGGCGGGACGCGCGGCCGGCGAGTTCCGCGCCCGGACGACCGGCGAACGCGACGGCTCCAGCGCTGCGTTCGCCACGGTGAGCGAGGAGACGGTACGCCGGCTGGGCCACCGCGACCGCCCCACGATCCTCTTCGAGGCCGACGACCTCTCCGGCCACCCCGAGGCCCGGATCACCCTCGAGTTCGCGGTGCACGAGATGCTCTCCCGCGGCGCCCTCACCCCGTCCCAGTTCGACGTCCGGGTCCGCGGCAACGGCTACGTCGTCCACACCGAACCGGGCACCTATGTGCTCCCCGTGCTGGTCGCGGTCCTGCGCGGGCTGCCCGAGGTGCTCACCGGGCTGGCGGACCCGCCGCGTCTGACCGTGACGTTCTGGGACCGGCCCACCCCGCCGCCGGAGGCACCGCACACGCCCGCCGGCATCCAGGTGGTCGTCTCCCCGGACGTGTACGGGCAGTTCGCCGGCAGTTCGGCGGCGCAGGGGCCGCGGCGCTTCCAGCCCCTCTACCGGAGCGCCGCCCCGGACACCCCGTTCGTCGCCTGGCACTGCCCGCTGTCCCCGGCCACGGCCGCCGCCGAACCCGAGTCCCGCGACCTGGTGCGGGGCCCCTTCATCACGCACGACCTGCACCGGCTCGGGGTACCGGCCGCGGGCCGCACGGCCGTCGTCCACACCCAGCCCGACGGCCCGCTCACCCTCCTCGACCGCGCCCAGCCGCACGGCGACGGGTCGCCGCTGCTCGCGACGTACTACGCGGTGGACCTCACGACCCACCAGTCCCAGCACCGGGTCTCCCTGCCCAGCTCCGGCAAGGGCGCCTTCACCGCCGCGGTCGAGCTGTCCTGGCGGGTGGCCGACCCGGTCGCCTTCGTGCGCGCCGAGGTCACCCGGGTGTCCGCATCGCTGCTCGGCCATCTGCGGGAGGAGGCGGCCCGGATCACCCGCCGCCATCCGCTGCGCCGGGCGGGCGCGGCCCAGCGGGCGGTCGACGCCGGGCTGCGCGGGTGGCCGGTGCCGGGCCTGTCGGTCGCGGCGTCGGTGCGGCTGGCCGCGGAGGGCGCGCCCCTGCCCGGACCGCAGGGCCCGGTGCCTTCCGAGCGGCCGCTGCCCGCTCTCCTCGGCGAGGCCGAGTCCGTGCTGCTCGGCTTCGACGGCCCCATGGCCCGGCTGTTCTCGGCGGCCGCCGCCCGCGAGGCCACGCTCGACCTGCTCGCCCTGGTCGCCGAGCACCGCGACTCCGGGGACACCCCGCCCGCAGCGGTGCTGGACACGTTCACGCATCCGCTGGACGTGCTGCGGGCCTTCGCGCGGGACCGGCTCGGCCCGCTCCTGCGCGACCGCCTCGACGCGCTCGAACTGCGTGCGGTCCCCGACGCGCCCACGACCCACAACTCCGTGCCGCTGGTCCGGGCCCTGCACCACTCCGGCCGCCGCGTCCACGTGGTCACGGACGCCGGCGCCCCGGCCGTACACCGCTACCTCGACCCGTACGGCCTCCCCCTGGCCGGCATCCACGCCCGCGGCGAGGACCTCACCCGGCTGACCCCGCACCCCGACTGCCTCCTGCGCGCGATGGACTCCGGCGGCGCCGCGACCGGCGTACTGATCGGCTCCACGGTCGCCGAACTCACCGCCGCCCAGCAGGCCGGAGTGCGCTTCGTCGGCCTCGCCCGCAACACCACCGCCGCCCGGCAGCTCGACGAGGCGGGCTGCGAAACCACCGTCACCTCCCTGGCACCGCTCCTGGAGGCCGCGCGCTCCCTCGCGGGCCGGTGAGGCCGAACCGCCCGTTCGGCGGCGCCCCGCCCGGCCCCCTCCGAAAGGCGGCCCCGTCCCCTCCCGCGCACGATGCGAGGGAGGCCCGCCGCCCGGCGGCCCCACGTATGCGAGGCCCGCCACCTGGCGGCCTCCCACGGTCTGTGCTCTCGGGAGGACCTGCCATGACCGCCAGTCTGGAGCAGCTGCGCCGCTGCCACTTCGCCGTCGACCTCGGGGCGGCGCGCACACGCGTCTACGTCAAGGGCGCCGGGCTCGTCGTCGACCAGCCGTCCGCCGCCGCCGTGAACACCCGCACCGGCGCGCTGATCGCGGTCGGCGAGCTCGCGGAGAAGATGACGGGCCGCACCCCGGACTACATCCGGGTGGTACGGCCGGTCTCCGGGGGCACCGTCGTCGACATCGAGATGGCGCAGCGCATGCTGCGGCACCTGCTCGGCGACAAGATGCGCCGCAGTCTGCGCCGCAAGCCGATCCTGCGCGCCGCGGCCTGCACCCCGCACGACGCCGACCCGCTCGCCCAGCGCGCCGCCATCGAGACGCTGGTCGGTCTCGGCGCCCGCCGCGTGGAGCTGGTCGACACGCTGATCGCCGCCGCCGTGGGCTGCGGACTGCCCGTGGAACAGCCCGAAGCCACGATGATCATGGTGTGCGGCGCGGCGGCGACGCAGGTGGCGGTGCTGTCCCTCGGCTCGATCGTCACCGCCGAGCGCATCCCGGTGGGCGGCGAGGCCGTCGACAACGCGATCGTGCAGCACCTGCGGCACGAGCACGAGCTGATGCTGCCCAGCCAGTCGGTGCGGCCGTTGCAGCTCGCCCTGTCCGGCAACGGCCTCACCCCGCAGGGCCCGGCCTCGACGGAGATCCACGGGCGGGACGTCGCCACGGGCCTCGCCCGCTCCGTCCAGGTCGACACCGCCGCCGTGCGGGACGCCATCCAGACGCCGCTCACCGCCATCCTGGACGGCATCGGCAAGGTGCTGCGCTCCTGCCCGCCGGACCTGGTCGCCGACCTCGCCGACCGGGGCATCATGATGGTCGGCGGCAGCGCGCTGCTGCCGGGCCTGGACCAGATGCTGCGTCAGGCGACCGGTATGCCGGTGCACATCGCCGAGCGCCCGGACGTGTGCGCCGTGCAGGGCCTCGGCGCGATGCTGGAGGGCAGGATCGAACCGCTGGCGCTGGATCCGCTGGGCTCCTGAACCGCCGGGATACGGGGCCCGCGCTCAGCGGGCGAACCAGCAGCGCACGGTCGTCCCGCCGTCCCCCCGGTGCACCCGCACCAGGTCGGCGATGAGGTTCACCAGCAGCAGCCCGCGCCCGCCGCGCTGGTCCCGGGGCACGGGCCGACGCCCGGCCAGGAGGTCCGCGAGCCGCCCTTCGTCGCGCACCTCGCAGACCACGTACCCGTCCTCGGTCCACACCCGCAGCACTCCGGAACCGCCGCCGTGCACCACGCTGTTGGTGGTGAGCTCGGCCATGGCGAGGGCCAGGTCGTCCAGCTTGACGCCGGTGAGCCCGAGCCGCGCGCCCTCCCCCACGGCCACGTGCCGGGCCTGGGAGAGCGAGCCGGAGTCGAAGGGATACGTCAGCGCGTCCGGCACAGGCGGCAGCGCCTCGTTGTACCGGTCGACGACGTCCCCGGGCGCGTAGGCGTCGCTGCCCTGCTCCAGCCGGGAGCCGGAGGGGATGACGGTGGGATGGGTGGCGTAGGCGTCGGCGAGGACGTGCTCGGGGAGATGCTCGGTGTCGTACGGGCACAGGATGGTCGCCGTACGGCCCCGGAAGGCCGCGTTGATGAGCGCCTCGTGCTGGACGCAGGCGGGGTACTCCGTGTCGGAGCGCCCGGCCCAGATGGGCTCGCCGATGATCCGCACCCGGCGTCCGGCCGGCTGGGCGTCGGCGAACGCGCGTAGCACACCGGGGATGATCCGCCCGGGATTGCGGCCGGCCTCGCACATGTCCAGCAGCCGCACCCCCTCGGCGGCCTCCCCCAGCGCGTCCCGGATCAGCGCGAGGTTCTTGCCGGGCACCGCGACGGCCACGGGCTCGCCGGCCGCCAGGCCCTCACGCACGAAGGGCACGGTGACGTCGAGGTACTCGTCCTCGTCACGGTAGAAGAGCGCGGGATGGACGAAGGGCTCGAGGGGACCGAAGGGTTCGGCGACGGGAGCGGTCATGACACCGACACCTCGAGCCCGGTGTGGTCGGGCCACAGCAGGTCCAGCGTCCGCCGCAGGGCCGGCGGCGGCTGCCGCACCACGAACCGCTTGCCGACCCCGAGTTGCCCGGCGGCGGCCGCGAGCGCGCCCGCGCCCGCGACGTCGACGAACGTCACGTCGGACAACTCCAGGTAGTACACGTCCTCATCCTCGCGAACGGCCTGCTCCAGTACGCCTTCCCAGATCGCACGTGTCGTCAGGACGACCTCGCCCGCCGCCCGGACTCCCTGCCGCCCGGACAACGGGAACACCGTCAGGCCCGGCACGGGACCACTGGACCCTGCCGCCGGCACCCGATGCTGAGTGTTCAAGCCCCTCTCCCCACGCTGGTGGACCACAGCGCTCGTACCCGTCCGGCGGAGGCTCATTCCCCGCTGTGGTGTGTACTACGCCGTACGGCGGGCAGGCGCACCTCACACCGACGTCCACGGGGGCGAGTGACGTCGTGCGGTTCCGCGAGGAGGAACACGACCGAAGAGGACCGAAGAGGCGGTGACATGACGTCTGCGGCATCAGCACAGCGCACAGAAGGGTTGAACACACTGGTCATCAGTGGCCGCGTGGACGCGGAACAGGCCGAGCTCACCCCGCGCGGTGAGCTGGTTCACGGCTGCGCGGAAACACTGACCAGGGCCCTGGCCGAGCTGCCGCCCACGATCACGCGGGTGGAGCTGGACATGGGGGGCGTGCACTTCATGGACACGGCGGGCCTGCAGTTCCTCGACGTCCTGGCCGACTTCGCCCGGCGGCGGATCGTGACGGTCACGACCACGAACTGGAACGGCCAGCCGCGCCGGATCCTGGAACTGGCGGGCCTGGACACGACCGACCCCCTGCGTCCCGCGCCCCACCCCGACCCCGAGCCCGCCCAGCCGTCGGCCCCGGCCTCCTCCGCGGTCGCCCTGGAACGCTCGGAGCGCCTGCACGTCCTCCAGGAGGAGGTCGAGCAGCTGCGCCAGGCCATCGCCTCCCGCCCGGTCATCGACCAGGCCCGGGGCATCCTCATGGCCACCCACGGCTGCACGTCCGACGAGGCCTGGCACATCCTGCGCGAGGCCTCCCAGCTCTCCAACACCAAGCTCCGCGACGTGGCCGCCGCCGTGACGGCCGTCGCGAAGCCCGACGGCCCCCGCCCGTCCCCCGAGCTCCGCGAGGCCTTGCAGCGAGCCCTCACCCGCCGCGGCCGAGCCTGACCGGGGGCCGGAGGAACCCTCCCCGGCCGCCGCCCCGGTACGTCACCGGCCGGGCCCGCGGTGCACCGCGGCCCATCGGGGTACTCGGCCGACCACGGCCGGAGCGCCGCACCCGCCTGCTCCGGTTCCACCGGCACGGACAGGAGGCACCCGATGAGCGACCCCACCCCGTCCCAGGCCGAGGGCGACCGCGACGACCGGCAGGACGAGCCCGAGCGCACCACGCCGGCGCACCCCACGCCGTCCCAGGCGGAGGGCGACCGCGACGACACCGCCACGGAGGAAGACGACACCGGCTCCTAGCAGGAGCCCACCACATGCACTAGCCCGCTCGCGCGTCGCACAACCTGGACGTGCCGTCCTCGTTGTGAGCGGTGTGCCTCGCGCGAACACACGACCGGCAGACCGACGAGCGACCTCCGCACGGGCGGTGATCGGCGACGATCCGGCACTGCGGGCGGCCTACGGGCTGTGCCGGCGCCGGACCAGGGAGCAGGACCCGGCGGAGTACGCGCTGATCCAGCTGGTGCCCGCGGCGCTGCGCCCGGCCTGCTGGGCCCTGTGGGCGGCGGCCAACGCGCTCGACGACCTCGGCGACGACCGCACCGCGCCCGCCGCCGAGCGGGCCGCCCGCGTCGAGGAGTGGATCACCGCCCTGCACCGCGAACTGCCCACCGGCACGAGCCCGGACCCGATCCGCCACGCCCTGGTCGACACCGCGGCGCGCTGGCGCCTGGACCTGTCCGAGCTGCACGGCGCCATGGTCCAGGTCCGGGACGACACCCACGGCAGGCACTTCGCCGACTGGGCCGCGTGGCGCACCTGGGGCCGGGACAACCTGCTGCCCTGGTTCGGCCAGGTCCGCACGCTCTTCGACCGGGCCGGCGTCCCCGTGGCCCTCCGGCTGGACACCCGGGAGGCCTACGAGGAGTTCCTGGACGGCGTCCGGCTCACGGACATCCTCACCGACCTGTCCGCCGACCTCGCCCAGGGCGACCTCCTGCTGCCCGACGAGGCCCTGCGGCCCCACCCCGGGGCCGCGGAGGACCTGGCGCACCGGCGCTGGAGCCCCGCCGTCGCCGCTCTGATCACCGAGCTGACCGGCCTGGCCCGCCAGTGGGTGACCCAGGACGGCCTCAGCCGCGGCATGCACCCCGGGCCCGCCACCGTCCTGCACACCATGGCCGCACTGCTGCGCGCCCAGCTCGACGCGATCGGCTCCGCCGGCCCGGCCCTCCTGCGGCGCCCGCCCCGGCCCGCGCTGCGCACCCGGGCCCGCATCCTCGTCCCCGCCCGGGCCCGCGCCGCGCTGGCCTGGAGCCTGACTCCGCCGACGGTGCCGCCCGCACGGCCCGCCGGGCACGCCGGCCCGCCCCCGCCCGCACGGACGGCCCACACCCGAAGCTTCCGGCCCCCGCCACCGCACCCCGGCGGCCACCGTCCCCCGCACATCCCGCCGGACCGCCTCCCCGCCCACGTCGCCGTGATCATGGACGGCAACGGCCGCTGGGCCCAGCAGCGCGGCCTGCCCCGGCACGAGGGACACCGGGCCGGCGCCGCCGCGTTCCGCGAAGTGGTGCACGGCGCCCTGGACATCGGCCTGCGGCACCTGACGCTCTACACCTTCTCCACCGAGAACTGGCACCGCGATGCGCGGGAGGTCGAAGCGATCCTGGACGTCCTGCGCCGCGAGGTCGTCGACGACCCCTTCCGCGACCTCGACGTCCGGCTGCGCTGGCACGGCCGCGCCGGCCGGCTGCCGCCGGACCTGGCCGACCTGCTCCACCTGCGGGAGCGCACCACCCGCACGCGCACCGGCCTGACGCTGACGATGTGCATCGACTACGGCGGCCGTGACGAACTCACCCGCGCCGCCGCGGCCCTCGCCCGCCGGGCCCGGGCCGGCCACCTGGATCCCGACCTGATCGGTGAGGAGGACTTCGCACGGCACCTGCCCCACCCGGACATGCCCGACGTCGACCTGCTGTGGCGCACCGGCAACGAGCAGCGCACCTCCAACTTCCTGCCCTGGCACACCGCCTACGCCGAGCTGCACTTCACCCCGGACCTCTGGCCCGACACCGACCGCCGCCACCTGTGGCGGGCGATCACCACATACACCCACCGCCAGCGCCGCCACGGCACCGCCCCGGCGTCCACACCCTGACCCCGAACGCCGACGAGGACCACCACGCTCGACGTGGCAGTCCTCGCTGGAAGTCTCCGGTGGGGCGGGTGGGACTCGAACCCACGGCCGACGGATTATGAGTCCGCTGCTCTAACCGGCTGAGCTACCGCCCCATAGCGGCGTGTCGCGTACATGTGTGCGCGCCGTCTGCCGCAGCATAGCCGCTCATACGATCTCCTGCTTCGGCTGGGCGGCTGCGCACGGCCTTCGTGACCATGAGGACTGCGACCAGCGCCGCACGGTTCCCAGGAGATCGGAACGGACATGAAAAAGGACCCCTGAGGGGTCCTCGTTCAGCGTGCTCCCCCGACTGGACTCGAACCAGTAACCTGCCGGTTAACAGCCGGCTGCTCTGCCAATTGAGCTACGGAGGACCGAGCTCCCCGGACTGGACTCGAACCAGTAACCTGCCGGTTAACAGCCGGCTGCTCTGCCAATTGAGCTACCGAGGAAGGTCTCGTTTTGCATCGAACGTACCTACCTGGGTATTCGCCAGGGGGCGCGCGCTCGCTGCGACACATACATTAGCGCAAGCAGGGGGGTGCTCCGCCAATCGGTACTCCCCGGCGCCCCACGCCGTACCGGAGACCTACGCAAGGGAAGGGTGGCCGCCATGCGTTACCGGCTCACGTTCGTCGCCGGAGTCGTCCTGGGTTACGTGCTGGGCACGAGGGCCGGACGCGAGCGCTACGAACAGCTGAAGAAGTCGGCCCGCCAGTTCGCGCAGAACCCCGCCGTCCGCAACACCGCGGAGTCGGCGGCCCACCAGGGCCGCGAGTTCGCGGGCAAGGCGTACCACGTGGTGAGCGACAAGGTCGGCGACCGCGTCCCCGACTCGGTGGCCGACCGAGTCCGCCACCTCAAGGAGCGCGCCACCCACAACGGCGGCGAGGACGACTGGGGCACGAGCAACACGTAACAGTTCCTTCTCAGGCGCCGGGCACGGGCACGCCCCCCAGGGGGGCGCGGGGAACGGCGCGACCAGCCACGACGAGGCCCGCACCCGACACCCGGCGCCAAGATCCACGGCGCCCACGGCCCAAGCCGGCGCAGCGGTACGGCAGAATTTTGGCCATGGGGATAGTCGCCGGGTTGGACAGTTCACCCGATTTCACTCGCATCGTCGTCTGTGACTCGGACACCGGAGCCGTGCTCAGGCAGGGATATGCACCGCATCCGGTGGAGAGCCCCGACGGCGGCCGGCCGTCCGACGTCGACCCGCAGGCCTGGCTGCTGTCCCTGGGCGAGGCCGCGGGCGGCGGCCTGCTGGAGGGCGTGCAGGCCATCGGCGTCTCGGCGCAGCAGAACGCCGTCGTGCCGCTGGACGCGCAGGGCAACACCGTGCGGCCGGCGATGGTCGGCAGCGACAAGCGGACGCAGGTCGCGGCCGCCGACCTGATCGACGCGCTCGGGGGCCGCGAGGCGTGGGCGCAGGCGGTGGGGTGTGTGCCGCAGGCCGCGCAGCCGGTGACGAAGCTGCGCTGGCTGGCGCGGACCGAGCCCGAGCACGCGCAGCGCACCGCGATCCTCCTGCAGGCGCACGACTGGCTGGTGTGGCAGCTGCTGGGCCGGCCGGTCCGGAGAACCACCGACCGGGGCGGAGCGTCCAGTACGGGGTACTGGTCGGCGGCGACCGGCGCCTACCGGCCCGACCTCGTCGAGCTGGCGCTCGGGCACCAGGTCATGCTGCCGGAGGTGATCGGCCCGGCGGACGCGGCCGGTACGACTCCGGAGGGGCTGCTGATCTCCGTGGGGACCGGCGAGACCATGGCGGCGGCGTTCGGGCTCGGCATCGGGCTCGGGGACGCCGTGGTGTCGCTGGGCGCGTCCGGGTCCGTGATGGCCGTGCATCCCGAGGCGCTGGTCGACGGCTCCGGGATGATCACCGCGCTGGCCGACGCGACCGGCATGCACCTGCCGGTCGTCACCACGCTGAACGCCGTACGGACGCTGCGCGGGGCCGCCGAGCTGCTGGGGCTGCCCGATCTGGAGAGCCTGTCCGAGCTGGCGATGAAGTCGACGCCGGGGGCGCACGGGCTGGTGCTGCTGCCCTATCTGGAGGGTGAGCGGACGCCGAACCTGCCGCACACGGCGGGCACCCTTGCGGGGCTCAGGCGCGAGTCGATGAAGGCGGAGCATCTGGCCCGGGCCGCGTTCGAGGGCATGCTGTGCGGGCTCGCGGACGCGCTGGACGTGCTGCGCTCCCGGGGCGTGGAGGTGCGGCGGGTGTTCCTGCTCGGTCCGGCCGCCGAACTGCCCGCCGTGCAGGCGGCCGCGCCCTCGCTGTTCGGGACACAGGTCGTGGTGCCGCAGCCGGCGGACTACACGGCGATCGGCGCCGCCCGGCAGGCGGCGTGGGCGCTCGGGGCGTCCCAGGGCACGCTCGACGCGCGGACCCCGCCGGCCTGGCAGGGCGCGGTCGCGCAGGTGCTGGAGCCCGGGGAGGAGCTGGCCGTGGGGCAGGCGGTCCGGCAGCAGTTCGTGGCGGTGCGGGAGCAGACGCACCCCGGGGCCTTTTGACCGCCTGTTGGGTTAATTCGGTTGAGGTAACGCGGGTGGAGTGTTCGACGATAGGGGCCAGGGGCAACCAACCCGGCCCCGTCGCCCACCCGAGAGAAGCAGCGTGCTCATACCACTTCTGCGGGTCCACCTCAGGCCCTACAAGAAAACCATCGCCCTGCTGGTGCTGCTGCAGTTCCTGCAGACCTGCGCCACGCTCTACCTGCCCACGCTGAACGCGGACATCATCGACCAGGGTGTCGTGAACGGCGACACCGGCTACATCCTGGGCTACGGCGCGGTGATGATCGGCATCTCGCTGGTCCAGGTCGTGTGCAACATCGGTGCCGTGTACTACGGCGCCCGTACGGCGGCGGCGCTCGGGCGGGACGTGCGGGCCGCCGTCTTCGACCGGGTGCAGTCGTTCTCCGCGCGTGAGGTCGGTCACTTCGGAGCTCCCTCGCTGATCACCCGTACGACGAACGACGTCCAGCAGGTGCAGATGCTGGCGCTGATGACGTTCACGCTGATGGTGTCGGCGCCGATCATGTGCGTGGGCGGCATCGTGCTGGCGCTCGGTCTCGACGTGCCGCTGTCGGGGGTGCTGGTGGCGGTCGTGCCGTTGCTGGGCATCTGCGTGACGCTGATCGTGCGGCGGCTGCGGCCGCTGTTCCGGGCCATGCAGGTGCGGCTGGACGCGGTGAACCGGGTGCTGCGCGAGCAGATCACCGGCAACCGCGTCATCCGGGCCTTCGTCCGGGACGAGTACGAGCAGCAGCGCTTCCGGAAGGCCAACACCGATCTCACGGACTTCGCGCTGGGCACCGGCAACCTGCTCGCGCTGATGTTCCCGATCGTGATGACGGTGGTGAACGTGTCGTCGATCGCCGTGGTGTGGTTCGGCGCGCACCGGATCGACAGCGGGGGGATGCAGATCGGGGATCTGACCGCGTTCCTCGCCTATCTGATGCAGATCGTCATGTCCGTGATGATGGCCACCTTCATGTTCATGATGGTGCCGCGCGCGGAGGTGTGTGCGGAGCGCATCCGGGAGGTGCTGGACACCTCGTCGAGCGTCGTGCCGCCGTCGGCGCCCGTGCGGGAGCTGCGCCGGCACGGTCATCTGGAGCTGCGCGGGGCGGGCTTCCGCTATCCGGGTGCCGAGGAGCCGGTGCTGCGGGGCGTCGACCTGGTCGCCCGGCCGGGTGAGACGACCGCCGTCATCGGCTCGACCGGCAGCGGCAAGTCGACGCTGCTCGGGCTGGTCCCGCGGCTGTTCGACGCGACCGAGGGGCAGGTGCTCGTGGACGGTGTCGAGGTGGCGGAGCTGGACCCGGTGCTGCTCGCGAAGACCGTCGGGATGGTGCCGCAGAGGCCGTATCTGTTCGCGGGCACGGTGGCGACCAACCTGCGCTACGGCAACCCGGACGCCACCGACGAGGAGCTGTGGCACGCGCTGGAGGTGGCGCAGGCCAAGGAGTTCGTGGAGCGGCTGGAGGGCGGGCTCGACGCGCCGATCGCGCAGGGCGGGACGAACGTCTCGGGCGGTCAGCGGCAACGGCTCGCGATCGCCCGGACGCTCGTGCAGCGCCCGGAGATCTACCTCTTCGACGACTCCTTCTCCGCGCTCGACTACGCCACGGACGCCGCCCTGCGCGCCGCGCTCGCGCAGGAGACGGCCGAGGCGACCGTCGTGATCGTCGCCCAGCGGGTGGCGACCATCCGGGACGCCGACCGGATCGTCGTCCTCGACGAGGGCCACGTCGTGGGCACCGGACGGCACCACGAGCTGATGGCGGACAACGAGACCTACCGGGAGATCGTGCTCTCCCAGCTCACGGAAGCGGAGGCTGCCTGATGGCCGGGCCCATGGGGCGGATGATGGCCGGGGGCGGCCCCGACCAGCGCTCGCTGGACTTCAAGGGGTCGGGCAAACGGCTCGTCGCGCGGTTCCGGCCGGAGCGGCTGACCATCGGCGTGCTGCTGCTGTGCGTGGTGCTCAGCGTCGGCCTCAACGTCGTCGGGCCGAAGATCCTCGGCGAGGCGACCGACCTGGTCTTCGCGGGCATCGTCGGGCGGGACATGCCGGAGGGGGCGAGCAAGGAGCAGGTCCTCGACCAGATGCGGCAGCGCGGCGACGGTGAGGTCGCCGACATGCTGCGCAGCACCGACTTCACACCCGGCGAGGGCATCGACTTCACCGCCGTCGGACATGTGCTGCTGCTCGCGCTGGGCGTGTTCCTGGTGGCCGGGCTGCTGATGGCGGTGGCGACGCGGCTGGTCAACCGGACCGTGAACCGCACCATGTTCCGGATGCGCGAGGACGTGCAGACGAAGCTGTCGCGGCTGCCGCTGTCGTACTTCGACAAGAGCCGGCGCGGTGAGGTGCTGTCCCGGGCGACGAACGACATCGACAACATCGGGCAGACGCTCCAGCAGTCGATGGGGCAGCTCATCAACTCGGTGCTGACCATCATCGGCGTCCTCGCGATGATGTTCTACGTCTCCTGGATCCTGGCGCTGGTCGCGCTGGTGACCGTGCCGCTGTCGTACGTCGTCGCCACGCGCGTGGGCAAGCGGTCGCAGCCGCACTTCGTGCAGCAGTGGCGCTCGACGGGCAAGCTGAACGCGCACATCGAGGAGATGTACACCGGGCACGCGCTCGTGAAGGTGTTCGGGCGTCAGGAGGAGTCGGCGCAGCAGTTCGCCGAGCAGAACGAGGCGCTGTACGAGGCCGGGTTCCGGGCGCAGTTCAACAGCGGCGTCATGCAGCCGCTGATGATGTTCGTGTCGAACCTCAACTACGTGCTGGTCGCGGTCGTCGGCGGGCTGCGGGTCGCCTCGGGCTCGCTGTCCATCGGCGATGTGCAGGCCTTCATCCAGTATTCGCGGCAGTTCTCCATGCCGTTGACGCAGGTCGCGTCCATGGCGAACCTGGTGCAGTCGGGTGTCGCCTCGGCGGAGCGGGTCTTCGAGCTGCTGGACGCGGAGGAGCAGAGCGCCGATCCGGTGCCGGGCGTGCGGCCCGAGGAACTGCGCGGGCACGTGGCGCTGGAGCACGTGTCGTTCCGCTACGACCCCGAGAAGCCGCTGATCGAGGACCTGTCGCTGAAGGTCGAGCCCGGGCAGACGGTGGCCATCGTCGGCCCGACGGGTGCCGGCAAGACGACGCTGGTGAACCTGCTGATGCGGTTCTACGACGTCACCGGCGGGCGCATCACCCTCGACGGGGTCGACATCGCGCGGATGTCCCGGGACGAACTGCGCGCCGGGATCGGCATGGTGCTCCAGGACACCTGGCTGTTCGGCGGCACGATCGCGGAGAACATCGCGTACGGGGCGTCCCGGGAGGTGACCCGCGGGGAGATCGAGGAGGCGGCCCGGGCCGCGCACGCGGACCGGTTCGTCCGGACGCTGCCGGACGGGTACGACACGGTGATCGACGACGAGGGGTCGGGGGTCAGCGCGGGCGAGAAGCAGCTGATCACCATCGCGCGGGCGTTCCTGTCCGATCCGGTGATCCTGGTGCTGGACGAGGCGACGAGTTCGGTCGACACGCGGACCGAGGTGCTGATCCAGAAGGCCATGGCGAAACTCGCCCATGGGCGGACGTCCTTCGTCATCGCGCACCGGCTGTCGACGATCCGGGACGCGGACGCGATTCTGGTGATGGAGAACGGGGCGATCGTGGAGCAGGGCGCGCACGAGGAGCTGCTGGCGGCGGGCGGGGCGTACGCCCGGTTGTACAAGGCGCAGTTCGCGCAGGCGGCGGCGGAGGTCGACTGAGTCGCCTTCGAGGGTGCCATGTGAGGTCGTGGGGCGTCTGCGGGCCCGTTGTGGCTGGTCGCGCAGTTCCCCGCGCCCCTGGCTGGGTGCGCGACCAGCCCTCCGCCGGCCCGCAGACGGCGTCAGTCCAGGTAACCCCTCAGCTGGTCCGCGAAGGCGTGGTCGCGGAGTTTGTTCAGGGTCTTGGACTCGATCTGCCGTATCCGCTCCCTGGTGACTCCGAAGATGCGGCCGATCTCCTCCAGCGTGCGGGGGCGGCCGTCGGCGAGGCCGTAGCGGAGCTGGACGACCTTGCGCTCGCGCTCCCCCAGCGTCGACAGGACCGCTTCCAGGTGCTCCTTGAGGAGGAGGAACGCGGCGGACTCGACGGGGCTGGTGGCGTCGCCGTCCTCGATGAGGTCGCCGAGGGCGACGTCGTCCTCCTCGCCGACGGGCGCGTGCAGCGACACCGGTTCCTGGGCGAGGCGCAGCACTTCGCTGACGCGCTCCGGGGGCAGGTCGAGGTGGGCGGCGACCTCTTCCGGTGTCGGTTCGTAGCCCCGTTCCTGGAGCATGCGGCGCTGGACGCGGACGACCCGGTTGATGAGCTCCACGACGTGCACGGGGACCCGGATGGTGCGGGCCTGGTCGGCCAGGGCGCGGGACATGGCCTGGCGGATCCACCAGGTGGCGTAGGTGGAGAACTTGTAGCCGCGGGCGTAGTCGAACTTCTCGACGGCCCGGATGAGCCCGAGGTTGCCCTCCTGGACGAGGTCGAGCATGGTCAGGCCGCGCCCGACGTAGCGCTTGGCGACGGAGACGACCAGGCGCAGGTTGGCCTCGATGAGGCGGCGCTTGGCCATCCGGCCCATGACGACGAGCCGGTCGAGGTCCAGTGCCAGCTGACTGTCCAGGTCGGAGGCGAGCCGCAGCTTCTCCTCGGCGAACAGGCCGGCCTCGACGCGGCGGGCGAGTTCGACCTCCTCGGCGGCGGTCAGCAGGGGGATGCGGCCGATCTCCCGCAGGTACTGGCGGAACAGGTCGGAGGAGGGGCCGCCGGTGTCGGGGCGGGCCCGCGGCGGTTCGACGGGCTCGGGAGCCTCGGTCGTCTCGACGGCCTCGGCGGGCGGCTCCTCCGGTTCCTGCTCGGGGTGGAGCACGACGCGGCCTTGCGCCGGGACCGCGGGGAGGACGTCGTCCTCCCCCTCCGGTGCGGCGCCGTCAGCGCCGATGGCGCCGCTGACGTCGGTCTGGGTGAGGGTCTGGGTCTGCACGGGGGCGACCTCCAGGATGATCGCTGCCAAGGCGGGCGGCAGCGGTACTTCGGGGGCGGAGTCGGCGGCCTCGCCGCTGTCCGTCCCGTACGCGATGAGCGGAACCGCGGGGGTCTGGGACCCGTCGGGGACGGATCGGCCGCGCTCCGAGGACTCAGGCACCGGAACCCAGTGTGGGGTAAGACACATCGTCGCCACGAGGGGCGTGCGATGACTTTTTGCTTCCGGTCCGTGACCGCGCGGTTGCCCCCTGGTGGGAAACCCGGATGCCTCACGCGTCCCTGGTCTGCGAGGATCGGCCGATGTCCGCTTCCCTGTACGAATCGCATGTGACGGTTCGCTGCACCGGACCCGACGAGTCCGCGCGGCTGCGCCGCTGGGCGGCCGCGGGCGGCTTCAAGCTGACTCACATCGTGCTGGCCAGGGGCCGGATGCGTGACCAGCCCATGCTCACGCTGTCCGGTTCGCCGTCGTACGCCTGCGAATCGGCGCGGGCGCGCGAGGTGGCGGCGCGTTTGCGCGCGGACGGTTTCGAGCCGGTCCGCGTGAAGATCGAGTCGTCGCCGTGGGCGCCGGAGGTGCCGCGCGAACCGTGCGACGACGGGCGGTACTTCGAGCACCATGTGAAGCTGCTGCTCGCCTCGGGCACGGACCTGGCGGCCCTCGCGGCCCGCGTCGTGCCGCACGGCGCCCATCTGTCGTGGAACGCCCGGCGGGTGCGGGGCACACGGCACGAGCGGTTCGTGACCCAGCGCTGCCGCGCGGTGGACGCCGGGGGCGCCGGCCGGGCGCTGGAGCGGCTGCTCACGGAGCTAGAGGGATACGAAGTGCTCGGCGTGGAGCGGGAGTTCGTGCTCCACGACAGTGACCTGTCGGTGGACGAGGGATGGCTGGAGGAGCCGGTGGGGGTGCGGACATGACCGGGACGTCGTGGGAGCGGTTCGGGTGGCAGAGCCCGGAGATACCCCGCGAGCCGCTGGACGAGGCCACCCGCAGGGCGGGGCAGCTGCCGAGGACGCTGCGGCCGGTGCCCGGGGACGACGTGGTGCAGCTTCCCGTCTTCGACCCGGCCCTGAAGCAGTACCAGAACGCCTACCGGGCCACCGACCCGCGCTTCTCCGACCCGGAGCGGGGCGAGGCCTGGCGGGCGGCCCGACGGCACGCCCTGGATCTCGTCCTCGCCGCGATCGCGGACTCGCCGTGGGTCGACGCGCTGGTGCTACGGGGCAGTGTGCTGATGTCGGCCTGGTTCGGTGAGGCCGCGCGCGAGCCCGGTGACCTGGACTTCGTCGTGGTGCCGCACACCTGGCGGATGGAGGACGGCCGCACGGACCGGATGCTGTCCGGGATCGCCGAGGCGGCTCAGGAGCTGGCCGACGCGCGCGGCCGGGAGGTCGGCATCTCGGCGCGTGGCGCGGTCGTCGAGGACATCTGGACGTACGAGCGGGTGCCGGGCCGGCGCATGGTGCTGCCCTGGGGCGCGCCCGGGCTGCCCGGCGGCCATGTCCAGCTGGACTTCGTCTTCAACGAGCGGCTGCCGGAGGAGCCCGAGCCGGTGGAGCTGGCGGGCGGTGCGGTCGTCCAGGCGGCGACGCCGGAGCTGTCGCTGGCGTGGAAGTTGATGTGGGTGATCAACGACACGTACGCCCAGGGCAAGGACCTGTACGACGCGGTCCTGCTGGCCGAGCGGCATCCGCTGCGCCGCGAGCTGCTGCACGAGGTGTTCCGGCTGTCGGGCGAGTGGCCGTACCCCTACCGCGAGAAGATCCTGCTGGAGGACGTGGTGGAGGCGGTCGGGTACGTGGAGTGGAACCACTTCGTCACCGAGTATCCGCGCTTCCGGGACGACGAGCGGGAGTTCGCCGAGCGGCTGGTGCGGGCGGTGACGCCGACGTTCGACGGGGGCGGGGCCTGAGCGGCGTCAGAGCGCGGCGGCGCCGTGTGCCCGGAGGGCCTGGTCGTACTGCTGGAGGACCCAGAGCTCGTTCTGTACGGCGGCCAGCTGGGCCGGGTCGCCGTGGGTGCCGAGGCGGGTGAGCTGGCCGGTGATGTCGCGGATGCGGCGTTCGACGGCGCGGCGGCGGACGGTGACCAACTGGGCGCCCGCGTAGGTCTCGTCGACGCCCTTCACGCCCTTGTGCAGCAGGATCGCCTCGACGGCCAGTTCCGTCACCATCGCGCGGACCGCGTCGTCGGGGGCGGCCTCGCGGACCTTCACCAGGTAGTCCTGGGGGTCCGCGACGCCCAGTTCGACGCCGCCGGCGTCCAGGATGGCCTGGCGTACGGCGGCATACGGCGGGGCGGTGAACTCGTCGACGCCGTACGCGTCGAAGGCCGGGGAGACCAGCTCGGGGCGCTGGAGGGCGAGTTTGAGGAGTTCGCGTTCGGTGGCGTAGACGGGGTTGCGGAGGTTGAGGGCCGGGCCGCGGGGGCCCGCGGACGGCTGGGCGGCGGCGTACTGCTGGGATGCGTGCGGGTGCCGGTCCGGGGCCGGGCCCTTGCCGCCGCGGTCGCGGGCCCAGCGGGCCAGCTGGGCCACGCGCTTGACCACGAACTGGGTGTCGAGGATGCCGAGCATGCCGGCGAGCTGGACGGCGACCTCGTGCTGGGCGCCGCTGTTCTTGATGCGGGCGACGATCGGGGCGGCCTCGTCCAGGGCGGCGGCGCGGCCGGCCGGGGTGTCGAGGTCGTAGCGGCTGACGATCTGGCGCAGGGCGAACTCGAAGAGCGGGGTGCGGGGTTCGACCAGGTCCGCCACCGCCTCGTCGCCCTTGGCCAGGCGCAGGTCGCAGGGGTCCATGCCGTCGGGGGCGATGGCGATGTACGTCTCGGCGGCGAACTTCTGGTCGTCCTCGAAGGCGCGCAGGGCGGCCTTCTGGCCGGCCGCGTCGCCGTCGAAGGTGAAGATGACGCGGGCCGAGCCGTTGTCCATCAGCAGGCGGCGGAGGATCTTGATGTGGTCGCCGCCGAAGGCCGTGCCGCAGGTGGCGATGGCGGTCGTCACCCCGGCCAGGTGGCAGGCCATGACGTCCGTGTAGCCCTCGACGACCACCGCGCGGCTCGTCTTCGCGATCTCCTTCTTCGCCAGGTCGATGCCGTAGAGGACCTGGGACTTGCGGTAGATCGGCGTGTCGGGCGTGTTCAGGTACTTGGGGCCGTTGTCCGCCTCGTAGAGCTTGCGGGCGCCGAAGCCGACGACCTCGCCGCCGATGTCGCGGATGGGCCACATCAGCCGGCCGCGGAAGCGGTCGATGGGGCCGCGGCGGCCCTCCTGGGCGAGGCCGGAGAGCAGGATCTCCTTGTCGGTGAAGCCCTTGCCGCGCAGATAGCGCGTGAGGTGGTCCCAGCCCTGGGGGCTGTAGCCGACGCCGAAGTGGACGGCGGCGGCCTGGTCGAAGCCGCGCTCGGCGAGGAAGATCCGGCCGGTGTCGGCCTCGGGGGACGTCGCGAGCTGTTCCGCATACCACTCGGCCGCGATCTTGTGGGCCTCGACCAGGCGGATCCGTTCGCCGCGCTGGTGGGAGGGGTTGTACCCGCCCTCCTCGTAGCGCAGGGTGATGCCCGCCTGGCCGGCCAGGCGCTCGACCGCCTCCGAGAAGGAGAGGTGGTCGATCTTCATCACGAACGTGATGGTGTCGCCGCCCTCCTGGCAGCCGAAGCAGTGGAAGAGTCCCTTGCTCGGGCTGACCTGGAAGGACGGTGACTTCTCGTCGTGGAACGGGCACAGGCCCTTGAGGTTGCCGCCGCCCGCGTTGCGCAGCTGGAGGTACTCGGACACCACGGCGTCGATCGGGACCGCGTCCCGTACCGCCTTCACGTCCTCGTCGTTGATCCGTCCAGCCACGCAGCGATTCTACGGGGGCGCGGTGACAGTCCTGACGGCTAGGAGGCGAGGCTGTCGAGCGGTGCGTGCGGGTCGGCCAGGGCCTCCGTGTTCACGCGGGCCTTGGAGCGGATCAGGTGCTGGATCTTGTCTGTGACATCCCACACGTTCACGTTCATCCCGGCCAGCACCCGGCCCTCCTTCACCCAGAAGGCGATGAACTCGCGCCGGCTCGCATCGCCCCGGAGCACCACCTGGTCGTACGTCCCCGGCGGCGCCCAGCCGGAGTACTCCATGCCGAGGTCGTACTGGTCGGAGAAGAAGTAGGGCACCCGGTCGTACGTCACGTCCCGGCCGAGCATGCAGCGGGCGGCCGCCGGTCCGCCGTTCAGCGCGTTGGCCCAGTGCTCCACCCGCATGCCGGTCTCGAAGAGGGGGTGGGGGAAGGAGGCCACGTCGCCGGCCGCGTAGATGTCGGGGTCGGAGGTGCGCAGCCGCTCGTCGACCACGACGCCGCCGCCGCGCGCCCGGTCGGCGATCTCCAGCCCGGCCGCCTCCGCGAGAGCGACCCGCGGGGCCGCGCCGATCGCGGCCAGGACGTCGTGCGCCGGGTGTTCCTCGCCGTCGTCCGTGCGGGCCGCGAGGACCATGCCGTCCTGGCCGACGATCTCGGTGAGCCGGCTGCCGAAGTGGAAGCGGACGCCGTGGTCGCGGTGCAGGTCGGCGAAGAGCTGGCCGAGCTCGGGGCCGAGGACGTGGTGCAGCGGGGTCGGCCCGCTGTGGACCACGGTGACCTCCGCGCCGTACTCGCGGGCCGCCGCCGCGACCTCCAGGCCGATCCAGCCGCCGCCCGCGATCACGAGGTGGCCGTTGTCCCGCCCGAGGTTGGTCAGGACGTGCTTGAGCCGCTCGGCGTGGGCGAGCCGGCGCAGGTGGTGGACGCCGGCCAGGCCCGTGCCCGGGATGTCGAGGCGGCGGGGCTCGGCGCCGGTCGCGAGGAGCAGCTTGTCGTAGCGGACGACCGTGCCGTCCTCGCCGAAGCGGACCGTCCTGGCCGTGCGGTCGATCGCGTCGACGGTCTGGCCGAGGTGCAGCTCGATGTCGTTCGCCGCGTACCAGGCGGGCTCGTGCACGAAGACGCTGTCGCGTTCCTCCTTGCCCAGGAGGTAGCCCTTGGACAGCGGCGGACGCTCGTAGGGGTGGTCGCGTTCGTCGCAGATCAGTATCACCCGGCCCGTGAAGCCCTCCGCCCGGAGCGTCTCGGCCGCCTTGGCGCCGGCGAGTCCGCCTCCGACGATGACGAATGTCTGATCCGCGTCGACCACTTGGTGCCTCCTCGTAAGGGTGTCGCCACTTGCGAGCGTCCCGCACGGAGCGTGATGCGGGAAGAGGGAGTGACCCGATCAGGCCACGGAGGGTCACGATCGGGCGTGCCGTGTTCCCTTGTTTCCCGGGTGTTGTCCCCTGTTTCCCGTCGTTTTTCCCGTTGGGTTTCCCGCCAGTCTCATGCGTGCCCTGTCAGACGGGCG
The DNA here is from genome assembly GCF_055562795.1 of Streptomyces sp. NPDC016851. Lineage (NCBI taxonomy): Bacteria > Bacillati > Actinomycetota > Actinomycetes > Kitasatosporales > Streptomycetaceae > Streptomyces > Streptomyces sp. NPDC016851. The sequence continues at coordinate 211,162 of NZ_JBVHEP010000005.1, read as the reverse complement.
TGAAGCGAGCGGGCGGAGGTGTCGGTGAGGGAGGCGATCTGGTCGACGATCACCCGTTTGCGGGCCCGGTCGTCCGGCGCCCGGTCGAACAGGGCGCGGAACTGCGGGTCCAGGCCGTCCGGGGCGCGGGCGGTGAGCGCCTCGGCCAGTTCGGCGACGACGACGCGCTGGTCGGCGCGCAGGCGTTCCTGCTCGGCGCGCTGCATGACGTAGAGGTCGGCGACGGCCTTGAGGACGGCGCACTCCAGACGGGCTTCGCGCGGCACGACCAGTTCCGCGGCGTACCGGGTGAGGCGTCCGGCGCCGTACGCGGTGCGGGTCGCGGTCTCGGCGGCCAGGCAGAAGCGGCCGATGAGCTGGCTGGTGGCGTCCTTCAGACGGGCCTGGGCGACGGCGGTGCCGTCGTAGCCGTGCGGCCACCACTCCTGGGCGAGGAGCCGGTCCAGGGCCTCGGCGAGTTCTGCGGGGTCGGTGTCCGCCGGTACATAGCGGTCCCGGGCGACCTGGAAGACGTCCTGCCGTTCGGGCTCGGCGTGCAGGCAGTTCGGGTCGATGTGGCCGGCGTGCAGGCCGTCCTCCACGTCGTGCACCGAGTAGGCCACGTCGTCGGACCAGTCCATGACCTGCGCCTCGAAGCAGATACGGGCGTCGGGGGCGTCCTTGCGGACCCAGTCGAAGACCGGGCGGTCGTCGTCGTAGACGCCGAACTTGCGGGACGCCGGGTCGGTGGGGTGGGCGCCGCGGGGCCAGGGGTACTTGGTGGCGGCGTCGAGGGCGGCGCGGGTGAGGTTGAGGCCGACGGAGCCTTCGGGGGTGAACCGTTTGGGCTCGATGCGGGTGAGGAGTCTGAGGGACTGGGCGTTGCCCTCGAAGCCGCCGCAGTCCGCCGCGAACTCGTTGAGGGCCTGTTCGCCGTTGTGGCCGAAGGGTGGGTGGCCGAGGTCGTGGGAGAGGCAGGCGGCTTCCACGAGGTCCGGGTCACAGCCGAGGGCGGCGCCCAGTTCGCGGCCGACCTGGGCGCATTCGAGGGAGTGGGTGAGGCGGGTGCGGGGGCTGGCGTCCCAGGCCGGGCCCATGGTGCCGGGCGTTACCACTTGGGTTTTGCCGGCGAGTCTTCTCAGGGCGGCGCTGTGCAGGACTCGGGCGCGGTCGCGTTGGAAGGCGGTGCGGCCGGGGCGTTTGTCTGGTTCCGGGGCCCAGCGGTCGGCTGACGCCGGGTCGTAGGCCGGGGGGGTTTGTGAGGTGCCGTCCATGTGCCGACAGTATGCGCCTGAGCGTCTGCCGGGTTCAGTTTCCGGGCGGGTGCGGGTGGTTTTGGGCTGGTCGCGCAGTTCCCCGCGCCCCTAGGGCATCAAGCCGAGGCCAGTTCCGGCACAGCGGGCGCCGCCGCCAGGGTCTCGTCGTAGCGGTGGAGGAGGAGGTGGGCCATGGACGGGTGCGTGCCGAGGGGGGCCGCTGCTATCCAGGGGGCCGCCTGGGCGCACTCCGTGGCGAAGCGGCCGGGGGCCGTGAAGTAGGAGGCCAGGGCTATGTGGCGGCGGCCCCGTGCGAGGAGGGTGCGGACGGCGGTTTCCACCGTCGGGGTCGCCGCCGAGGCGTAGGCGGGGATGACGGGGACGCCCAGGCGGGCGGCGAGGAGGTGGGCCGTGCGGCCGGTGTCCGTCTTGGCGTCAGGGTCGCGGGAGCCGGCCGCGGCCAGGACCACCGCGCTGCTGCTGCGGGGGGTGCCGCCCCAGCCCGCCTCCTCCAGTCGGGCCTGGAGGGCGTCCACCAGGAGGGGGTGCGGGCCCAGGGGGGCCGCCAGGTGGGTGCGGGCCCTGGAGGCCGCGGCCATCTCGGGGATGTCCTGCTTGACGTGGTAGCCGCGGCTGAGGAGGAGGGGGACCAGGACCGCCTCCGTGTCGCCCAGGGCGGCGAGCGTGTCGGGGAGCAGGGGGGCGTTCAGTTCGATGTGCCCGAGGTGCACTGGCACGTCGGGGCGCAGCGCGCGGACGCGGTCCAGGAGCGCGCGTACGGTGCTCAGCGCGCGGGGGTCGCGGCTGCCGTGCGCCACGACCACGAGGGCGGGCGGGGCCGGGCGGCGCGTGGCGGGCTGCGGGACGAGCCTGAGCTGACTGGGCATGCCATCGATGGTCGCCGCCGCACGTTGCCTTCCCGTTGCGTGGGCGTCACGGGTGTTTTCCAGCGGTTCACGATGTGGGACGGGTGGGGTGTGAGGCGGCCTGACCTGGCGGTTCCGTGTAACGCGTGAAGCTGGTCACGGGGAGGCGGATGAACCGGGCGGTCCGTGTGGGCGTCCCTGACTGTCGAGGGGCCGACCTGGGGAGGGACCGTCCGATGCGTCCTGTGACGTTCCGCAGACCGCGGCTGCCGCGTACCCGGCGGGGGCAGCGGCGGCTGGTGCAGGCGGTGATGGCCGGGTGTGTGCTCGCGCTGCTGCCCGCGACCTGGATGTACGTGGCCGCGGGTGACCGGCTGCGGACGGCGGCGGACGTGCCGCGGACCGATGTGGCCGTGGTGTTCGGTGCCGGGCTGTGGGACGGGGAGCCGTCGCCGTACCTCGCGCACCGGCTGGACGCGGCGGCCTCGCTGTACCGCGCGGGGCGGGTCGAGGTGGTGCTCGTCACCGGGGACAACAGCCGCGAGGACTACGACGAGCCGGACGCGATGCGCGTGTACCTGACGCGGCACGGGGTGCCCGACGGGCGGATCGTCAGCGACTACGCCGGGTTCGACACCTGGGACTCCTGCGTGCGCGCGAAGAAGATCTTCGGGGTGGACGAGGCCGTGCTGATCAGCCAGGGCTTCCACATCCGGCGGGCGGTCGCGCTGTGTCAGGCGGCGGGCGTCGAGTCGTACGGGGTGGGGGTCGACGCCGTGCATGACGCGACCTGGTACTACGGGGGCGTCCGGGAGATCCTCGCCGCCGGGAAGGCTGCCCTGGACGCGGCGTTCCGCCCGGATCCCCGGTTCCTCGGGCCCCGGGAGCCGGGTGTGGAACGGGCGTTGGCCACGGGCGAGTAGAGGATCGGGCCGTCCGCCGGGGGCGGGAGCGCGGCCGGTCGCCCGGTGTGCTCCCGCCCCTGGCAAGGCCTGTGGCCGTCAGCGTCCGTGGAAGCGCGGGGGGCGCTTCTCCAGGAACGCCGTCATTCCCTCCTTCTGGTCGTCGGTGGCGAACAGGGCGTGGAACACCCGCCGTTCGTAGCGCAGGCCGTCCCGCAGGCCCGTCTCCAGGGCCCGGTCGACGCACTCGCGGGCCGCCCTGACCGCCGTACGGCCGTACGAGGCGACGGCCGCCGCCGCTTCCAGGGCCTCGGTGAGGACCCGGTCGTCGGGGACCACGCGGGAGACCAAGCCGCAGCGCTCGGCCTCCCGGGCGTCCATGGTGCGGCCGGTGAGGATCAGGTCCATCGCCTTGGCCCGGCCGACCAGACGGGTCAGCCGCTGGGTGCCGCCGATGCCGGGGATCACGCCGAGTTTGATCTCGGGCTGGCCGAAGAGCGCCGACTCGCCCGCGACGACCAGGTCGCACATCATGGCCAGTTCGCAGCCGCCGCCGAGCGCGTAACCGGACACGGCGGCGATCTTCGGGGTGCGCAGGTCCGCGAAGCCTTCCCAGGCCGCGAAGTAGTCCTCGGCCATCATGTCCACGGCCGACCTGCCCGCCATCTCCCTGATGTCCGCGCCGGCCGCGAAGACCTTCTCCGAGCCGGTGACGACGAAACAGCCGACGTCGGGGTCGTCGTCCAGCGGGCCGAGGAGGCCGAGGAGTTCGGCGAGCAGTTCGGAGCTGAGCGCGTTCAGGGCGTGCGGGCGGTGCAGGCGGACGGTCACGACACGGCCGTCCCGTTCGGCTTTCAGGTGGTTCATCTTTCCTCCCTGGACGGTGGTCACGAGTCCCAGATCGCGCCGTACGCCGGAATGCCGCGCCGTTCCAGGCCGTGCACCACCTGCCAGGTCAGCCGCTTGTTGGAGATGCAGATGACGGCCTCCGCGCCGAAGTCGCGGTACGCGGCATGGGCGAGCCGCACCATGTCGGGCTTGCCGTGCCGGGAGGTGTCCCAGACCAGGGCGTGCGGCTGGACGGCGAGGATCTCGTCGACGAGGGCGTCGCCGTAGGTGGCGCGGGGGTCGCGGGTCGCCCAGACCAGGCGCGAGGGGACCTCGGCGGCGAGCAGATGGGGCAGGCAGGGGCCGATGCCGCTGCCGGTCGCCACGTAGACGACCTTCCTGAACAGGACCTCGATGTTGGCGACTCCGGCCGTGGTGATGCCCTTCACCCACACCCGCGGGGGCAGGTCGTCGATGAAGGAGCCGGTCCAGTCACCGGCGCGGGAGATGGTGAGCCGGAAGCCGGAGCGGCCGGGGGCGGGGACGTTGGCGAAGGAGTGCCACTCCTTCAGCGGGCTGCGGCTGATCGCGGTCGAGGAGCCGGCGAAGGGGGTCTCGCCGTAGTCGAAGTGAGCCAGCGTCACGTGCGCGGAGGGGCGTTCGGTGCGGACGTCCACCTTGCGCAGCCGCAGCCAGGGCAGCGCCACGCTGAACGTGACGAGGGCGAGGACCGCGAGCGGCACCCGTCCCTGGCCGGACAGCAGGGTGTGGGTCCACAGGAGGGCGAGGGCGCTCCAGCCGCCGAAGCGGTGGATCTTCTCGAAGTGGTCGTGCCGGCGGGAGCGGAAGGGTGGCAGGGCGGTGGCGACGATCAGGGCGAGGAGGGCCACCAGGGTCCAGCTCACCGTGATCAGCGGCAGGTCCGTCCCGGCGCGGGTCAGCGCGACCGTCAGGGCCAGGAACCAGGCCGACGCGGCCAGCGCCCCGCCCACGTGCAGCCCGCCGAAGTGGTACACCTTCCCGAGCGTCCAGCGGATCTTCAGCGGCCAGTGCACCGGGGCCGAAGTCGCCAGCCGGAACAGGAGGTTGATGACGTACTGCTGGCGCACCAGGACGGCGAGGGCGAGGTTGGCGAGGGCGGCGTGCCCGAGGGTGGGCGTGGCCGGGGGTCCGGCGGCCCACAGGAACGCCGCGTTGGCCAGGAGGACCAGGGCCGCGAGGCGGTTGTAGTGCATCAGCCGGGGGTGCTTGAGCAGGCGGCGGGGAGCCGGCAGGAGCGGCGGGAGCTCGCCGGTGTCCTGGCGGGTCCGGGCGGGTGACGTGGTCATCGGGCCACCGCCACGCGCTCGTCGAGCATGCCGAGCAGGGCCTGTTTGTCGACCTTGCCGCGGTCGGTCTCGGGGAGGAACGCCAGGGGCAGGACCTGCTCGGGGACGCAGTAGTAGGGCAGGGCGTCCGCGACCGCGCGGCGGGCCGTGCCGGGGTCGACGTCGGCGGGGCAGACGAAGGACACCAGGGTGCGGGCGTCGCGTTTCAGGGTGACGGCGCGGGTGCAGCCGGCGGCCGTCTCCAGGACGGAGGAGACGGAGTCCAGCTCGACGCGGAAGCCGCGCACCTTAACCTGGTCGTCGGTGCGGCCGAGGTGTTCCAGTTCGCCGCCGGAGGTCCAGCGGCCGAGGTCCCGGGTGCGGAACATGCGCCGGCCGCCGCCGAGGAAGGGGTCGGGGGCGTAGCGCTCGGCGTTGAGGGCGTCGTCGCCGAGGTAGCCGGCGGAGACGCAGTCGCCGCCCGCCCACATCTCGCCGGGCTCGCCGATGGGCAGCGGGCGCCGGTCGGCGTCGAGGACGTAGACGGTGTTGTTGGGGGTGGGGCGGCCGATGGTGAGCAGCGGGGCGGCCGGGTCGTGGCGGCTCATGGTGTTGACGATCGTGGTCTCCGTGGGGCCGCAGCAGTTGTGGAAGGCGGCCCGCCGGGCCCAGCGGTCGGCCAGCGGGCGCGGGCAGGGCTCCCCCGCGACGGCGACGGTGCGCACGCGCGGGCAGGCGGCGGGGTCGAGGCCGGACAGCACGGTCGGGGTGGCGATGAGCACGTCGGCGGTGCGGGCCGCGGCGGCGATGTCCTTGCCGCGGATGACGAGCGTGCCGCCGTGGGCGAGGCAGCCGAGGATCTCCCAGGCGGCCATGTCGAAGGCGATGTTGAGGAGCTGGGCGACCCGGTCGCCGGGGCGGATGCCGAGGCCGCCCGGCTCGGTGAGCAGGATGTTGGCGACGTTGCGGTGGGTGACCTTCACGCCGTTGGGGCGGCCGGTGGTGCCCGAGGTGAACAGCACGTAGGCGCCGTCGTCGCCGGTGACGCGCGGGCGCGGGGCCGGGGCGTACGGCTGGGGCTCGTCGAGCGCGAGCAGCAGGTGGCCGTCCGGCAGCGGCACGCGGTGGGCGTGTTCGGCGGTGGTGAGGACGACCCGGGTCCGGGCGGTGCGGATGACGTGGGTGAGCTGGGCCGGGGGCGCGAGGCCGATGTCCTGCGGGACGTAGGCGGCGCCGGCCTTCAGGATGCCGAGGAGGCCGACGAGCATCGGGATCGAGCGGCGGACGAACAGGCCGACGTGATCGCCGGGGCGTACGCCCTCGCGGACGAGGCGGGCGGCGAGGGCGTCGGCGTACCGGTCGAGCTCGCCGTAGGTGAGGTGTGCGCCCTGATGTTCGGCGGCCACGGCGTGCGGGGTGGCGGCGGCGTGCCGGGCGACGGCGTGGTGCAGGAGCGGGTCGGGGACGGGGACGGTGGGGCCCCGGCCGTACTGGCGGAACAGCTGCCGGTCATGGGGGGTCAGATGGCGCAGAGGCATGGTCGGGTGGCCTCCTGGCTGTGTTCGAGGGTCGGATTGCCACACGCGGTGGGGCCGCGGGTGGATGCAGCCGTGAACGGCGGGCATGCCCGGGTGTCGAACGCCGTGCGGAGTCGTGCGAGCGCTGCGCGTAGCGAGAGCGTAGTGCCGCTGCTTCAACACTCAACTAGGTCGGATCAGCCAAGAAAGGAGAGCAATGAGCCACATGTGACGTTTTTCGTCACATGGGCAACGTCCGTGCCGGTCGGCGGCGACCTGAAGGCGGACAGGCGTGTGCCTCACGTCGGCGGGGTGGTGGCGGGGAGGTTGCCGTCCCTGCCGCGTAACAGGGAACCGTCCCGGGCGTAACACGGCCGAAGCAGGCTGAACGGTATGCAGACCACCGCCACGCCCACGCACTGCCCGTACTGCGCCCTGCAGTGCGGGATGAACCTGACGCCCGCGCCCGACGGGACCGTCGAGGTGAGCGAGCGTACGGACTTCCCGGTGAACCGGGGCGCGCTGTGCGGCAAGGGCCGTACGGCTCCGGCGGTGCTGGCCTCGAACGTGCGGCTGACCTCGCCGTTGGTGCGTGAGGGGGGCGCGCTGGTGCCGGCCTCCTGGGACGAGGCGCTGGACCGGATCGCCGAGGGACTGCGCCGCACGCGTGCCGAGTACGGGCCGGACGGGGTCGGAGTGTTCGGCGGGGGCGGTCTGACGAACGAGAAGGCGTACACGCTCGGCAAGTTCGCGCGGGTCGTGCTCGGCACGTCGCAGATCGACTACAACGGCCGTTTCTGCATGTCGTCGGCCGCGGCGGCCGGCATCAAGGCGTTCGGTCTCGACCGGGGGCTGCCGTTCCCGCTGGAGGACATCCCGAAGACCGGCTGCGTGATCCTGGTCGGCTCGAACCTCGCGGAGACCATGCCGCCGTCGCTGCGGTTCTTCAACGAGCTGAGGGAGAACGGCGGCACGCTGATCGTCATCGACCCGCGCCGCACGAAGACGGCCGAGCAGGCGGACCTGCACCTGGCGCCCCGGCCGGGCACGGACCTGGCGCTCGCCCTGGGCCTGCTGCACCTGGTGATCGCCGAGGGCCGGGTGGACGAGGAGTACGTCCGGGAGCGGACCACCGGCTGGGAGGACGCCCGGGCCGCCGCGATGGCGCACTGGCCGGAGCACGTGGAGCGGATCACGGGGGTGTCCGTCCCCGAACTGCGGGAGACGGTACGGATGTTCTGCGAGCCCGAGTCGGCGATGGTGCTCACGGCACGCGGGCCCGAGCAGCAGTCCAAGGGCACCGACACGGTGGGCGCGTGGATCAACCTGTGCCTGGCGACCGGCCGGGCGGGCCGCCCGCTGTCCGGGTACGGCTGTCTGACCGGGCAGGGCAACGGGCAGGGCGGCCGCGAACACGGGCAGAAGGCAGACCAGTTGCCGGGCTACCGCAAGCTCGACGACCCGGCGGCGCGGCGGCATGTCGCCGAGGTGTGGGGCGTGGACCCGGACTCGCTGCCCGGCCCGGGGCGCAGCGCCTACGAGCTGCTGGACGCGCTGGGCACCGACATCAAATCCCTGCTGCTGATGGCGTCCAACCCGGTGGTGTCGGCGCCGCGTGCCGCGCACGTCGAGGAGCGCATCAAGTCCCTGGACTTCCTGGCCGTGTGCGACGTGGTCCTGTCGGAGACGGCGGCCCTCGCGGACGTGGTCCTGCCGGTCACCCAGTGGGCCGAGGAGACGGGCACGACCACCAACCTGGAGGGCAGGGTCCTGCTCCGCCGCCGGGCCATCAGCCCGCCCGACGGTGTCCGCAGCGACCTGGAGGTCATGCACGAACTGGCCGCCCGCCTGGGCGTGGAGAAGGGCTTCCCGACCGACCCGGAGGAGATCTTCGAGGAACTGCGCCGGGCGAGCGCGGGCGGCCCCGCGGACTACTCGGGGATCACGTACCGCAGGATCGTCGAGGAGAACGGGGTGTTCTGGCCCTGCCCGGCGGTGGAGCCGGAGGGCCTGACGGGGGCCGAGGACGGGGCGGGTGGCCCTGCCGCGCAACGGGGCGCGGCGGGCCGCCCGGCCTCCACCGGGACGGAGGAAACGGTGGGTGTCGCCCACCCCGGCACCCCGCGCCTCTTCCTCGACCGTTTCGCCACCCCCGACGGACGCGCCCGTTTCGTCCCCGTCTCGCACCGGGCCATCGCCGAGGAACCGGACGACGAGTACCCCGTGCTGCTCACCACGGGGCGGGTCGTGGCGCAGTACCAGTCCGGGGCGCAGACCCGGCGGGTGGCGGAGCTGAACGCCGCCGCGCCCGGGCCGTTCGTGGAACTGCATCCGCGGCTCGCCGCACGGCTCGGGGCGGCCGAGGGCGATCCCGTGGCCGTCGTGTCCCGGCGGGGCCGGGCCGTGGCACCCGCCCGGATCACCAGCACGATCCGCCCCGACACCGTCTTCATGCCGTTCCACTGGCCGGGCGAGGGCCGCGCCAACTCCCTCACCAACCCCGCGCTCGACCCGACCTCCCGGATGCCGGAGTTCAAGGCGTGCGCGGTGCGTCTGGAGGCCGTGCGGCCCTAGGCCCGCCGCCCCGTGAGGGCCGAAGAGGTCGCGGTGCTCAGGTCGGGGATGTCGTCCCGGCTGCGCAGGGCCGTCGCCGCCGAGCGATGGGCGCGGCGCAGGCGGGACTCCTCGTCGGCGTCCTCCAGGACACCGGACAGATATCCGGCGGCGAAGGCGTCGCCCGCGCCGACCGGTTCGACCACCTCGACGGCCGGGGCGGGGGCGAAGGTGACCTCGCCGCCGGCCGCGTACGAGGTCGCGCCGTGCTCCGCGTCCTTGACGACGACGAGCGGTGCCGGGGCGAGCAGGCTCGCGATGTCGTCGGGGTGGCGCGTGCCCCACAGGGCCTCGGCCTCGTCGCGCCCCACGAACACCAGGTCCGCGGCCCGCGCCAGGTCCCGCAACGCCGGTGCCGCGTCGGCCGCCCGGCCCCGCCACAGGGCGGGGCGGTGGTTGACGTCGAAGGAGACGACCGGCCGGGCCGCCGCCGCGCCCCAGGGCGTGCGGCGCACGACGATCTCCTCCAGCAGGCGGGCGCAACTGCCGGACAGCGCCGCGGTGATGCCCGACACGTGCACGACGCGCGGCCCCCGCAGCTCGGGCGCACGGGCCAGTTCCGGTCCCATGTGGGCCGCGGCCGATCCGCTCCGGTAGTACAGCGGCCGGGTCGCGTCCGGTCCCGGGTCCTTGAAGTACACGCCCGTGGGATGCGCCGGATCGACACCGACGGCGCCCACGTCGACTCCCCGGGCCGCGAGTTCCGTACGGATACGCCGCCCGAACGCGTCGTCGCCCACCCGGCTCAGCCAGGCCGCGCGGTGCCCGAGCGCGGCCAGCCCGCAGGCCACGTTGGACTCGGCGCCGCCGACGGAGAGGCGGAGCGCGGACTGGTCGGCGAGCGGCCGGTCGTCCGGTGGGCTGAGGACGGCCATGGTCTCGCCCAGGCACACGGCGTCCGCCGTGGTGTGCCCGTCGCGAGTCGGCCCGGCGGCCCGGGAACCGGTGGTCGGGTGGGGCAACGTGCTCTCCTGTTCTCCTGGTGGGGTGGCCCGGGGGGCGTGCGTACGGGGTCAGACCGTGACCGGTCCGCCGAGCCGCAGCATCACCTTGCTGCTCGCGCTCGCCGGGTCCGCCGCGACCGCGAGGGCCCGCTCGGCCTGGTCCAGCGGGAAGCGGTGGCTGATGACCGGTGAGACGTCCAGGCCGTCGCGCAGGGCGCGCAGGGCGTCGTCGATCTCGTCGACGAAGCGGTAGGAGCCGATCCAGGTGATCTCGCGGGTGACGAGGTCGCCCAGGACGGCCGGCTCGGCCGTCCCCGGCAGGTTGCCGACCTGCACGAGGGTGCCGCCGCGGGCCGTGGCCCGCAGGACCGCCCCCAGTGCGGCGGGCGCGCCGGACGCCTCGAAGACGACGTCGGTGTCCCGCGGCAGTTCCTCGCCCCGGGAGATGTCGACGGTCGCGTCGGCGCCCATCGTGCGGGCCACGGCGAGCGACGCGGAGGACAGGTCGGCGGCGCACACCGACCGCGCGCCGAGGTGCTTGGTGGCGGCGACGACCAGCGAGCCGATCGGCCCGGCCCCGTTCACCAGGACCGTGCGGCCCCGCAGTCCGCCCGCCCGGCCGACGGCGTGCAGGGCGACCGCCAGCGGCTCCGCCAGGGCGCCCGACTGGGTGTCCACCCCGTCGGGCAGCGGCCGGACCTGGGAGACCGGGACCGTGCGGAACTCGCTGAAGCCGCCGTCGGTGTGCGGGGTGAGGGCCGCCGAGCCGAAGTAGCGGACGTGCGCGTGGAGGTTGGTGCGCCCGGCGAGCCGCTCGGGGAGTTCGCCGACGAGCTGGGCCGGGTGGACGGTGACGGGCTGCCCCTCGGCGAGGCCGGTCACGCCGGGGCCCAGCGCGGCGACGCGGCCGGCGACCTCGTGGCCGAGGATCAGGGGGTGGGCGAGGGCCGCCGTGCCGGAGGCGCCCTTCCTCCAGTACGCGATGTCGGAGCCGCAGATGCCGCCCCACTCCATGGCGAGCAGCACCTCGTCCCGCGCGGGCTCGGGCCGGGGCCGCTCGTCGATCCGGACGTCACCGGCGCCGTGCACGACGACGGCTTTCATGGGGGTCATACGGCGTCCTCCAGCCGGACGAGGTCGCGTCCGCGCGTCTCGGGCGAGAGCAGCGCGCTGACGAGGGTGATGAGGGAGTAGACGACGAGCATCGCCGCGATGGGCCACCAGCTTCCGGTGGCGGCGGTGAGGCTCGCCGCGAGCACCGGCCCGATCGCGGTGGCGAGGACGCCGCCGATCTCCTTGGCCAGCGCCAGCTGGGTGAACCGGGTGCGGGAGCCGAAGAGTTCGGCCATCGTCACGCTCTCCAGCGCGAACAGTCCGAGGACGCCGATGTTCAGCCCGAGGATCATGCCGGCCATGAGCGCGGGCGTGCTGCCCGAGGTGATCAGCATCATCAGCGGGAAGGCGGCCACGGCCGTGAGCGAGGTGAGCGCCAGATACACCCTGCGGCGCCCGAAGCGGTCGCCGAGCAGGCCGATGGCCGGCACCGTGAGGAAGCCCAGCAGCGACCCGTACACGATGGCGTCGGTGGGGACGGAGCGCTCGGCGGCGAGTTCGGTGGCGATGTAGCCGACGAGGAACGTCTGGATCAGCCCGGAGTTGCCCGCCTGCCCGAAGCGCAGCCCGAGGGCCAGGAAGAACGCCCGGCCCTTGCGCTGCTTCAGGCCCGCCTCCAGCAGCCCGGTGTCGGCGCCCGTCCCCTCGGTGACGGCCGACTCGACCTCGCGGCGGCTCATGGCCACGCCGTCCACGACGTCGGGCCGCTCCTCGAAGACCGGGCTCTCCTTGAGGTTGCGCCGCAGCCACACCGCGAACAGCAGCAGGCCGAAGCTCATCAGGAAGGGCAGCCGCCAGCCCCAGGAGAGCAGTTGCTCCTCGCTGAGCACGGCGAGCAGCACCGCCCACAGCCCGGAGGCGGCCAGGGTGCCGGAGTTGGTGCCCAGCGACACCAGCGAGGAGACCAGGCCGCGCCGCCGCGTCGGGGCATACTCGGCGAGCATCACGGTCGCGCCCGCGATCTCGGCGCCCGCGCCGAAGCCCTGCGCCAGCCGCAGGACGACGAGCAGGACGGGCGCCATGATGCCGATGGTCGCGTAGGTGGGCAGGGCACCGATGAGGGTGGTCGAGGCGCCCATCAGCAGGATGGTGATCGTCAGGACCTTCTTGCGGCCGAGCCGGTCGCCCATTCTGCCGAAGTAGACCGCGCCGGCGAGGCGGGCGACATAGCCGACGCCGTACGTGGCCATCGCGGCGATGAGGCCGATGGCGGGGCTGACGTCCGGGAAGAAGATCTTGTTGAAGACGATCGCGGCCGCCAGCGAGTACAGCTGGAAGTCCATGAACTCCATGGCCGTGCCCAGCCAGCCGGACACGGCCGCCTTGGTCAGGTCACGCGTACTGCGTCGCACGGCACCGGCCGGCTCGGCCGTGGTCGTGGTGTCCTTCATCGGGAACTCCGTTGTTCGTGAGCGGGGACTTCCTCGGGGATGGGGGTGGGGGTGGCGGTCAGATGTCCACGTGTCCGGCGCGCAGGGCCGGGAGGTGCCGTACGACGGCGGTGACGAGCGCGGAGTCGTCGGCGAGGTCGGGCGCGCCGACGGTGGTGAGGAGCGCGCGGACGACGGCCGTGTCGTCCGCTGCGGTGCGCCGGCAGGCGGTGAGTGCCGCCTGGGCGGGGTCCGGGATGTCCGGGTCCCGGGTGAGGTTCACCCAGCCCGCCAGGGCGAGTTCGAGGACGGGTGTGGCCGCGCCGCGCTCGCGCAGGACGCGCAGGGCCGGCAGCCAGCGCTCGGTGATCTTGAGTGAGCCGTCGGAGGCGATCTGCCGCAGCAGGTGCCGCATGCCCGGGTTGCGGAAGCGGGCGACGAGGTCGTCGGCGTACCGGCCGGGGTCCGGGCCGCCGTCGGGCAGCGTGGGGGCGACCTCGGCGCACAGGGCCTTGACGAGCCGCTCGCCCCAGCCGTCGGCCATCGCGTCGGAGACGGTGGTGCGGCCCGCCGCGATGCCGAGCGCGGCGAGGGCGGAGTGCGAGCCGTTGAGCAGCCGCAGCTTGGTCAGCTGGTAGGGGGCGACATCCGGGACGAGGAGGGCTCCGTCCAGCTCCCACGGGGGGCGCGCGGCGGCGAAGCGGTCCTCCAGCACCCACTGCCGGTACGGTTCGCCGCTGACGGGCAGCGCGTCGTGGACGCCCAGCCGGGTGGCGGTGTCCGCGAGGTCGGCCGTCGTGGTGGCGGGGACGATCCGGTCCACGACGGTGGCGGGAAAGGCCACGGACCGGTCGATCAGCTCCAGGATCCGCTCCCGGTCCCGCTCGCCCGAGGCGCGTACGGCGTCCTGGACGGCGGTGCGCAGCACGGCGCCGTTGTCCGCCATGTTGTCGCAGGACACGACGCTGACCGGGGCGGCACCAGAGCGCATCCGCGCGGCCAGCCCGGCGGCCAGGCGTGCGATCACCGTGTCCGGACCGGCGGCGCGGTAGCCCTTCTCCGTGACGGTGAGGGTCACCACCGTCACCTCTGGGTCGGTGAGCAGGCCGTCGACGACGGCGCCGTCCCGCCCGAGCACGTACGCGCCGGTGAGCGCGCCGACGACACGGGGAGCGCCGCCCTCGGGGCCGCGCTCGGTGACCGAGTACAGGCAGTCCTGGGCGCGCAGGGCGTCGGCGGTCGCCGCCGAGCGGGGAGCGACCGCGGCGATGCCCCAGGGCTCGCCGGAGGACGCGGCGGCGTTCTCGGTGTAGACGGCCTGGTGCGCCCGGTGGAAGGCCCCGACGCCGAAGTGGACGATCCGGGTGCGCAGTTCCGCGGGGTCGACGCGGGGCCGCGAGCCGGGCGGGAGTGCGCCGAGGGCGGCGCGGTTCAGCCGGTGCACGCCGCTCACCAGTCGTGCACGGAGCCGTCGAGACGGCGTGCCACGGGGAGATAGCGCCGCTGGTACGGGAAGCGTTCGGCGGCCTTCTCGTCGTACTCGACGCCGAGGCCCGGCTCGTCCGAGGGGTGCAGCATGCCGTCGGCGAAGGTGACGCCCGTGCGGAACACCTCCCGGGCCTCGTCGGGATGGCCCATGTGCTCCTGGATGCCGAAGTTGGGGACGGCGATGTCGAGGTGCACGGCGGCGGCCATGCTGACCGGGGAGAGGTCGGTGGCGCCGTGCGAGCCGGTGCGGACGTGGTACAGCGCGGCGAGGTCGAAGATCCGGCGCAGGTGCGTGATGCCGCCGGCGTGGACCACGGTGGTGCGCACGTAGTCGATGAGCTGCTCGGTGATCAGGTGCTGGACGTCCCAGATGGAGTTGAACACCTCGCCGACGGCGATCGGTGTCGTCGTGTGCTGCCGGATGAGCCGGAACGCCTCCTGGTTCTCGGCGGGGGTGGGGTCCTCCATCCAGAACAGCCGGCAGGCCTCGACGCTCTTGCCGAAGCGGGCCGCCTCGATCGGCGTCAGGCGGTGGTGCACGTCGTGCAGCAGGTGGAAGCCGAAGCCGAAGCGCTCCCGTACGGCCTCCAGGTACGTCGGTGCGAAGCCGAGGTAGGCCTCGGTGTCCCAGGGCTGCTCGTCGGGCAGGTCGGTGGCCGCCGGCTCGTAGAGCTTGCCCTTGCGGACGCCGTAGGTGCCACCGACGTCCGGGACCGCGGCCTGGGCGCGCACGGCCTTGTAGCCGAGTTCCAGACAGCGCTCGACGTCGTCGAGGAGGGACGGCACGTCGGTGCCGCTGGCGTGCGAGTAGACCAGCACGCCGTCCCGGGACCGGCCGCCGAGCAGCTCGTACACGGGAAGCCCGGCGGTCTTGCCCTTGATGTCCCACAGGGCCGTGTCGACGGCGGCGACGGCCGTCATGGTGACCGGGCCGCGCCGCCAGTAGGCGCCCTTGTAGAGGTACTGCCAGGTGTCCTCGATCCGCGCCGGGTCCCGGCCGATCATCAGCGGGGCGAGGTGGTCGCGCAGATAGCTCGCCACGGCCAGCTCGCGCCCGTTGAGGGTGGCGTCGCCGAGGCCGGTGACCCCGTCCGTGGTGGTGATGCGCAGGGTGACGAACGTGCGGCCCGGGGAGGCGACGAAGACCTCGACGCGCTCGATCTTGCTCACTGGGGGCTCTCCTTACGGCGGCTGAGAGCGGGCGGGACCGACGGGAGCGGTGGGCCCCGCCCCTGTCGTGCAGTGCTTGTATACAAGCATCTGTCGCACAGGTGAGCAATACCCCTGCTGCGATACGTAGGATGTGCACATGGCCCAGACGAACCGGCGGACCAGCCGGCGCTCCATCTACCTGAAGCTGCGTCAGATGGTGCTGACGCTCGAACTTCCCCCGGGCGCCGCCCTGTCGGAGAACGAGCTGGCCGCATCCCTCGGCGTGAGCCGCACCCCGGTGCGGGAGAGCCTGATCCTGCTGGCCCAGGACGGGCTGGTGCAGATCTTCCCCAAGATCGGCTCGTTCGTGTCCCGGGTGGACCCGGCGCAGGTCGCCGACGCGCAGTTCCTGCGGGAGGCCGTCGAGCTGGCCTCACTGGACGCCCTGCCGCCCGATCCGGACCGCTCGGTGATCACGGAACTGCGGGACAACCTCGCGCGTCAGCAGCGCCCGGGCCTCGGTCTGGAGGAGTTCTTCGAGCTGGACGAGGCCTTCCACCACGGCCTGATGCGGCTGAGCGGCCACGGCAACGTGTGGACCACGGTCGCCGCGGCCAAGGGCCACCTGGACCGGGCCCGCCGCCTGGGCCTGCATGAGAACGTCTCCCCCGCGGTCTTCGCCGACCAGCACCGGGAGATCTTCGACGCGGTCGTCGGGGGCGACCTCGCGTCGGCCCGCACCGCCATGCGCACCCACCTGCGCGCCGTCTTCAGCGACATCGAGCGCATCCGGGCCCATTCACCCGAACTCTTCGCGACCGGTTCGTCGTCCGTGCCGGTGCGGCGCAACGTGGTGGTCTGGGAATAGCGCAGCGGGCGCACCCATGGTGCGCCCGCTGGTGTCCGGTGGTGTCCCGGTGGTGTCCGCTGGTGTCCCGGTGGGGCTCAGCCCACGTTGACCGCGCTCCAGGCCGCCGCCACGGCCTTCTGCTCCGTGCTGCCGCCGCCGTAGAGGTCCTTCGCCGCACTCAGGGTCGCCGTACGGGCGCCCGCGTAGTCCGTCGAGGACGTCATGTAGACCGTCAGGGCGCGGTACCAGATCTTGCCCAACTTGGCCCGGCCGATGCCCTTCACCGAGGAGTCGTCGCAGGTCGGGGAGGTGTGGGCGACGCCGTTGATCGTCTTCGCGCCGCTGCCCTCGGCGAGCAGGTACGCGAAGTGGTTGCCGACGCCCGAGGAGTAGTGCACGTCGAGGTCGCCCAGGTCCTTGCTCCAGCAGTCGGCGGACTTGCCGTCCTTCGACGGCTCGTCCATGCGGCGCAGGGCCTCCCGGCCGAGCCCGGAGCGGACGACCTTCTCGCCGATGAGCCAGTCACCGGGGTCCTTCGCGTTGTCCGCGTAGAACTCCACCAGCGTGCCGAAGATGTCCGACGTGGCCTCGTTCAGGCCGCCGGACTCGCCCGAGTACGTCAGCGCCGCCGTCTTCGACGTCACACCGTGGGACATCTCGTGCCCGGCCACGTCCAGCGACACCAGCGGTCCGAGCTGCTTGCCGTCGCCGTCGCCGTACGTCATGCAGAAGCAGTTGTCGTCCCAGAAGGCGTTGTTGTAGTCCTTGCCGTAGTGGACGCGGTTGTACGAGCCCTTGCCGTCGCCGGCGATGCCGTTGCGGCCGTGCAGGTTCTTGAAGTAGTCCCAGGTGACGTCCGTGCCGTACTGGGCGTCCACCGCGACCGTCGCGCGGTCGGAGTCCGCCCCCGTGGCCCAGTGGTTGTCGGCGTCCGTGAACACCGTCGCGGGGGCGCGGGTCAGGCAGATCGTCAGCAGGCACTGGTCCGTCTTGTTCGCCGCGTCGCCCGTGTACGTGCCGCCGCGGGTGGCGTCCTTCAACTGGTACGACGACCCGGACTTTGTCGTCTCCAGCGGAACCGTGCCGCCGTAGAGGGATTTGCCGTCGCCGGAGGCCGACTCCAGGGTGTCCCAGGCGTCGATCCGGTCGCCGGTCGTCGCGTCGGTCAGCACCGTGCGCCCGACCGGGTTGCCGAGCCCGTCGTGCGCCACCGCGTCGGTCTGCCAGGCCAGCTTCGGGGCGCCGTGCAGGGCGTCGACGACCAGCCGCGGCTTGGCGGTCAGCTTCTTCAGGGTCTCGCCGAGGTGCGCGGCGCGCAGCAGGCTCGCGGCGAGGTCGGCGGCCTTGGGTGCGCTCACCTTCGGGGTGACGCTTTCGAGGGAGAGCGCCGACTTCGTCGCCCGGCTCGTGCCGCGGTAGGTGCCGTCCGCGTTCTGATGGAG
Source organism: Streptomyces sp. NPDC016851 (assembly GCF_055562795.1). Classification (NCBI taxonomy): domain Bacteria; kingdom Bacillati; phylum Actinomycetota; class Actinomycetes; order Kitasatosporales; family Streptomycetaceae; genus Streptomyces; species Streptomyces sp. NPDC016851. The sequence goes on along the minus strand of NZ_JBVHEP010000005.1, from coordinate 193,535 downwards.
GACGAAGTCACCGCCCAGGACCGGGAGTCGGTGGTACGTGCGGTCGTAGCGGACGTGCCGGGTGCCGTCCTCGTCGACGACCACGTCGCGGACCTTCGTCTCCTGGGCCGAGGTGAGACCCAGGTCCGCGGCCCGGTCGGCGAGGACCGTCTCGGCGCTGTCGATCGCGTCGGACCGGGTCGGCCGTTCCTCCGCCAGGGCGGTCGGCGAGAGCGCGGCGGCCAGCAGGACGGCGGTGCCGGTGGCGGCACCGCCCGCGAGGGCGAGACGGGAACCCCGGACGTGACGTATCCGACTCATCGGTCTCCTCATACGGGCGCACCCGGTCGCGTGGGGTCGACCGGGGGCGGCGTTGATGTTGACCGCGAGTTAAGGCGGCCCGGACATGTCATGTCCATAGGCCCGGTGTGGAGGTGTGTGAGGGTGGAGAATCGTTCCTGTGACCCTGCCTTTCTTCGTCTACGGCACCCTCCGGCCCGGTGAGGTCAACCACGACCTCTTCCTGCGCGGCCGCACCCGCTCCGAGGCACCGGGGCGCCTCTTCGACGCGGTGCTGTACGAGGGGCCGGGCTATCCCTACGCGGTCGAGGAGCCGGGCGGCGGGGTCGTGCGCGGGGAGCTGGTCACCGCGCACCCGGAGACGTACGCGGAGCTGCTCGCCGAGCTGGACCGGCTGGAGGACTACGTGCCGGGCGACCCGCGGAGCCTGTACGAACGCGTCGAGCGGAAGGTCGTGCGCGACGCGGACGGGGCGGCCGTCCGGGCCTGGGTGTACGTGGCCGCGCCCGCCGTCACCGCACGGCTGCGGACTCGCGGGAGGCCGCTCGCGGGCGGGGACTGGCGGGCGCGGGTGTGACGGGGCGGGCAGGGGTGCGCCCGGTGGCTCAGCCGCCGTACGGCCGCTCGGCCCTGGCCTCGCGCAACGCCCGGCCCCACCACACCAGTTGGTCCAGCATGACCTTGGCCGCCGCGTCCGGGCCGGACGGGTCGCGCAGGGTGCCCGCGTCGTCGAAGGACGCCCCGGCGTTGTGGAAGGAGACGGTGTCGCGGATCGTCACGGCGTGCAGCTCGGCGAAGACCTGCCGGAGGTGCTCGACGGCGCGCAGGCCGCCGGACAGTCCGCCGTAGGAGACGAGGGCGACGGGCTTGGCCCGCCACTCGCCGAAGTGCCAGTCGACGAGGTTCTTCAGGCCCGCCGGGAAGGAGTGGTTGTACTCGGGGGTGAGGACCACGAAGGCGTCCGCGGCGGCCAGTTTCGGGGTGACGCCGGACAGCGCGGCGGTCGCCTCGGGGGTCGGTTCGAAGGACGTCGGCAGGTCGGCGTCGGCGACATCCACAACCTCGGCGACCAGGTCGTCCCGGTCCCGGAGGCGGTCGAGGAGCCAGTCGGCGACGACCGGGCCGAAGCGGCCGTGGCGGTTGCTGCCGACGACGAGGGTCACCCGGAGGGGCTCGGTCGCGGACTGGGCAGGGGCGGATGCGTGCGTAACGGCTGTGTTCATGCCGCACAGCCTCATACCTCAACCTTTCTTGAGGTCAAGCCCGGCCCGTGCGGTGCCCGGGTCACCCGTTCACACGCCCGCCCGGCTCTTTTCCGCGATCCGTCCGCCGATCGCCTGTGACCTGCTCGAATGCCCACGAAGAGCCGTCGGTCCGCCTCGCCCTGACACCCATTCACCCCAATTCTGACGCTCCCTCAGGGAGCGCGGTCGCCCCGCTGCCCGTTACCTCGGAAGGGCAGGTGCACGACCGACCGAACCGCTCGAAGGAGCACCGATGCGACGTACCGCCCGGCCGCTGACCGGCACCGCGCTCGCCGTCGCCGCCGCGGCTCTCGCCGCCGGCCCCGCGTACGGCGAGCCCGCCGGTGACGTCGAGGTGCACCCGTCCTCGGTGGTCCCGGGCGGACAGGTCACGGTGCGCACGGCGGCCTGCGGCGACGGCGGTTCGGCGACGGGCGACGCCGGCGCGGTCGGGGCCGGTTCCCTCAGCCTCGCGCCGGGCCCGCACGAGCAGGACGCGACCGGGCGGTTCAGGGTGCCGCCGAGCGCGCAGCCGGGGACGTACGAGATCACGGCGACGTGCACCGGGAGCGGCCGGCAGGTCACCGGTGACCTGGTGGTCACGCTGACCTCCGGGCGGCCGGAGGACCATCCCAGAGGGAGTGTGAAGACGGGGGTCGGCGGCGCCCTTGGCCCCGATCCCGTGCAGACCGCGGCCGGTGTGGCGGCCCTCGCCGTCGCCGCCGCGGGCGGTACCTGGCTCCTGCATCGCCGGGCGAGAGGCGACGGGATCTGACGGACACCCTCCGCTGTCCGTCGCCGGTACCGCATGTCCCCTCCCCCTCCGGGTCCGACGCCCCTCGCGGCCCGGAGGGGGGTACGGGGCGCACCCCGGGCGGGAGTCGAAGGCCGGGGGTCGGAGGCCAGGGGGCGAAGGCCGGGGGTCGGAGGTCGAAGGCCGCTGGTCGGAAACCGGACTGCTGTCGGGGATCAGGAAAGGTCGGCCATGCGCAGGTTCCCCAGGTACGGCACCGGGTTCGGCAACCCGGCCGACGCCGCCATGGCGGCCGTCACGGTGTTCGCCCTGTGCTCCGGGACATGGCTGCTGCGCGACGGCACCGAGACGCACGCCCCGCCGCAGCCCTCCGCCGCCCAGGCCCACGCCGGGCAGGACGGGCAGGACGGCCGGGCGGGACAGGACGGCCGGGCGGGACAGGGCGGCCGGGCCGGTGAGCGGCCCGGCGTGCCCGCGCTGCCGCCGTCGCCGCCCGACCGCATCCGCATCCCGGCGATCCGGGTGGACGCGCCCCTGACCGGTCTCGGCCTGACGAGGACCGGCAGTCTCGACGTACCGCCCGCCGAGCGGACGAACCTCGCCGGCTGGTACGAGGCCGGCACCACGCCCGGCGAGCGGGGCACCGCGATCGTCGCCGGGCACGTCGACAACGCCGATGGCCCGGCCGTCTTCTACGGCCTCGGCGCCCTGGCCAAGGGCGCCACGATCGAGGTGGACCGGCGGGACGGCGGCGTCGCGGTGTTCACCGTGGACGCCGTCGAGGCGTACCCGGCGAAGGACTTCCCCGACGAGAAGGTCTACGGCGCCGCCCGCCGCCCCGAGCTGCGGGTCATCACCTGCGGCGGCGGCTACTCACGCGGCTCCGGGTACCAGGGGAACGTCGTCGTCTTCGCGCACCTCACCGGCAGCCGGTGACCCTCCCAGGACGTTGGCCCTCCCCCAGGCCCCCAGCGGTTCCAGCGCCTCGTTCAGGGAGACGCCCCGGGGTGTCAGCGAGTACTCCACGCGGGGCGGCACCTCGTCGTACGCCTCGCGGTGCACCAGCCCGTCGGCCTCCATCTCCCGCAGATGCGAGGCGAGCACCTTCTCGGTGATCCCCGGCAACTCGCGGCGCAGCTCGCCGAAGCGGCACGGCCGTTCGTTCAGCGCCCAGAGGATCAGCACCTTCCACTTGCCGCCGATCACGTCCATCGCCGCGTCGATCCCGCAGACGTACGCCCCCGGCCGCCGCCCCGTCGTCCCCATGCCCGACCCCTCCCCTTCTCCTGCCTGGACCCTTCCCCCGGGGTAACCACCCACTTCGAAGTACGTACTTGAGCAGGCGCTTCCCCTGGGACGAGCCTAAACGCCATGACCGACAACGCAGTTGCTTCCCGCACCCCTCTCACCGTCCTGGGCACCGGCGACATGGGCACCGCCCTGGCCCGGGCCTGGCTCGCCGCGGGACACCCGGTGACCGTCTGGAACCGCACCGCCTCCCGCGCCGAACCCCTCGCCGCCGAGGGCGCCACCGTCGCCCGGACCGCCGCGGAGGCGGTGGCCGTGAACCGGCTCGTGGTCCTCTGTCTGCTCGACGACGCCTCCGTGGGCGAGGCCCTCGACGGGGCCTCTCTTGCCGGACGGGACCTGGTGAACCTCACCACGGGCACGCCCGGCGAGGGCCGCAGCCGCGCCGCCTGGGCCGAAGCGCGCGGCGCCCGCTTCCTGGACGGCGGGATCATGGCCGTGCCGCCGATGATCGGGGTCCCGGAGTCCGGCGGGTACGTCTTCTACAGCGGCTCACCCGAGCTGTTCGAGGAGCACCGGGACACCCTCGCCGTCCCGGCCGGCACCCGGTACACCGGCGCCGACCCGGGTTTCGCCGCGCTGCACGACGTGGCGCTGCTCAGCGCGATGAGCGGCATGTTCGCGGGCGTCACGCACGCCTTCGCTCTGATCCGCCCGGAGGACATCGCCCCGAAGGACTTCGCGCCGCTGCTCGTCGACTGGCTGACCGCGATGGCCCCGGCCGTGCACCAGACCGCCGACCAGCTGGCGAGCGGCGACTACACCAGGAACGTCGTCTCCAACCTCGCCATGCAGGTCGCGGGCAATGCCACGCTGCTGCGCACGGCCGAGGAGCAGCGGGTGAGCCCGGAACTGCTGACGCCGTACATGGCCCTGATGGAGCGGCGCCTCGCCGAGGGGCGCGGGGACGAGGACGGCACGGGGATCGTCGAGCTGCTGGACCTGCGGGCGGGGGCGTCCTCCTAGTGCCGCGGCGCTAGGCCAGCCACTGCTCGTACGCCAGGTTCGCCACCAGGGCGAACACCACCGTCAGCAGCACGGCGCGGACGAAGCCGCTGCCCTGCTTCAGGGCCGTGTGGGCGCCGAGGGTGCCGCCCGCCAGGTTGAACACGGCCATCAGGGCGGCCAGCTGCCACAGGACGGCGCCCTGCCAGGCGAAGGTCGCGAGGGCGCCCGCGTTGGTGCAGCAGTTGACGATCTTGGCGGTGGCGGAGGCGGTGACGAGGTCGAGGTGGAGCAGGGCGGTGAGCGCGAGGACCAGGAAGGTGCCGGTGCCGGGGCCGATGAGACCGTCGTAGAAGCCGATGCCGAGGCCGGCGAGGCCGATCGCCGCGAGGATCTGGCGCCGGGTGGCGGGGCCGGTCGCGGGGGCCGTGCCGAAGGCGGGCCGCAGGATCACGAACGCGGCGACCCCGAGCAGCACCACCATGATCACCGGCTTGAGGACGTCGGTGCTCATACCGGCCGCGAAGAAGGCCCCGGCGGACGATCCGGCGAGCGCGGCCAGCCCGATGCGCACCGCCGTACGGACATCCACGGGGGCCTTGCGGGCGTACGTGACCGCCGCGCCCGTCGTGCCGACGATGGCGACGGCCTTGTTGGTGCCCAGGGCGTGCGCGGCGGGCGTGTGCGACGGCAGTCCGAGCAGCAGCACCGGCAGCAGCAGGAGCCCGCCGCCGCCGACCACGGCGTCGATCCACCCGGCGGCCAGAGCCGCGAGGCAGAGCAGAGCGATCATGGTCAGCGATATGTCGGGCATGATCGGGAGCCTATGCGACGGCCGTGCGACGCCGTCCTCACAGCCCGCCGTCACCGCAGTCCAGGAACCCTCACATCCACCCCCGGCCCCCGCTGAGGGCAGCGTTCCCCGTGGGAAACAGTCGTGATGCTGCCGGGAAACACCGGCACCGCACGCTCAAGGACATGACCTCGAATGAGCGTGTGGTGGTGATCGGCACCGGCCTCGCGGGCGTACGGCTCGCCCGGCGGCTCGGTGAGCTCGGCACGCCCGCGTTGCTGATCGGCGAGGAGGAGCACCGGCCGTACAACCGGGTGCTGCTCGCCGAGGTGCTGGCCGGACGCTACAGCCCCGAGGTGATCGCCCTGCCCGCGCCCGCGCAGTCCGTGCGCGGCCGGGTCGTCGGCATCGACCGCGACGGGCGGACCGTCGAGTGCGCCGACGGCACGGTGATCGCATACGACCGGCTCGTCCTCGCCACGGGATCCAACCCCGTCCTGCCGCCCCTGCGGGGCCTGTTCACCCCCGACCACGTGCTGCCGGAGGGCGTCCACGCCTTCCGGACCATGGACGACTGCCTGGGCCTGTCCAAGGCGGTCCGGCCGGGGGCGAAGGCCGTCGTCATCGGCGGTGGGCTCCTCGGGGTCTCCGCGGCCCGGGCGCTCGCCCTGCGCGGCGCCCAGGTCGTCCTCGCCCAGCAGTCCGAGCGGCTGATGGAGCGCCAGCTCGACCCGGCCGCCTCCAAGCTGGTCAAGCGGCACCTGACCGACCTGGGCGTCGAGGTGCACACCGAGTGCCGCGTCCGGGACGTGCGCTGCGTCGGCGGCGCCGTCCGCTCCGTGGAGATGGCCGACGGGTACGCGCTCGACGCCGACCTCGTCGTCGTGGCCTGCGGCGTCCGCCCCCGGGTGGGCCTCGCGCAGGCCGCCGGCCTCGACGTCCGCAAGGGCGTCGTCGTCGACGACGAGCTGCGCACCTCCGACCCGAACATCCACGCCATCGGCGACTGTGCCCAGCACGACGGCGTCCTCTACGGCCTCGCCGCCCCGGCGTTGGAACAGGCCGACGCGCTCGCGGAGCTGCTCGCGGGTGACGCGGACGCCCGCTACACCGGCACCCGATCCCTGACCCGACTCACGCTGAACGGGCACGACAGCCCCTTCGACCTCGCCGCGTTCGGCGAGACCGAGGCGCTGCCGGGCGACGACGTCGTCCAGCTCACCGACGCCACCCGCGGCACCTACCGGAAGGTCGTCGTCCGCGACGACCGCCTGGTGGGCGGGGTCCTCGTCGGCGAACTCGGCACCGTCGGCGCGCTGGCGCGCGCCTGGGAGGGAGCAGAGCCGCTCCCCTCCGACGGCGGCCCGCTGCTCCACCTGCTTACCAACGACGGAGGCTCCTGATGTCCAAGGACACCCCCACGATCGTGCTCGTCGGCCATGGCATGGTCGGCCAGCGCTTCCTCGAAGCGCTCGCCGAGCGCGGCATGACCGCCACGCACCGCGTGGTCGTGCTCTGCGAGGAGCCGCGCCCCGCGTACGACCGTGTCCAGCTCACCTCGTACTTCTCGGGCAGGACGCCCGAGGACCTGTCCATGACGGACATGGCGTTCATCGAGGACCACGGCATCGAGCTGCGCGTCGGCGACCCGGCGGAGACGATCGACCGCGAGGCGCGCAGGGTGACCGCCCGCTCCGGTCTCGTCGTGGACTACGACGTGCTCGTCCTGGCCACCGGCTCGTACCCGTTCGTGCCGCCGGTGCCGGGCAAGGATGCCGAGGGCTGTTTCGTCTACCGCACGATCGAGGACCTCCTCGCGATCGAGGAGTACGCCAAGAACGCGACGACGGGTGCCGTGGTCGGCGGCGGTCTGCTCGGTCTGGAGGCCGCGGGCGCGCTGAAGGGCCTCGGACTCACCTCGCACATCGTGGAGTTCGCGCCCCGCCTGATGCCCGTCCAGGTCGACGAGGGCGGCGGCGCCGCCCTGCTGCGCACCATCGAGGAGATGGGCCTGAGCGTCCACACGGGCGTCGGTACGCAGGAGATCGTCGTCGGCGAGGACGGCGCCGTGACCGGCATGAAGCTGTCCGACGGCTCCGAGCTGTCCACCGACCTGGTGGTGTTCTCCGCCGGTGTCCGCCCCCGCGACCAGCTGGCCCGCGACTGCGGCCTGACGGTCGGCGAGCGCGGCGGCATCGCGGTCGACGAGCAGTGCCGCACGGTGAACGACCCGCACGTCTTCGCGATCGGTGAGTGCGCGCTGGCCTCCGACGGCCGGGTGTACGGCCTGGTCGCGCCCGGTTACGAGCAGGCCGAGACGGCCGCCGCGACGATCGCCGCCGACGAGGCCGCCTTCACCGGCGCCGACCTGTCCACCAAGCTGAAGCTGCTCGGCGTGGACGTGGCGTCCTTCGGTGACGCGCACGGCACCGCCGAGGACTGCCTGGACGTCGTCTACTCCGACTCCCGCGCGGGCCTGTACAAGAAGCTCGTCATCGGCCGCGACGGCACGCTGCTCGGCGGCATCCTGGTCGGCGACGCGGAGGCGTACGGCACGCTGAAGGCCTTCACCGGCTCGGTCCCGCCGGTCGCCCCCGAGTCGCTCGTGCTGCCGGCCGGCGCCGGGGAGTCCGTCCAGCTCGGCCCGTCCGCCCTGCCGGACGACGCGATCATCTGCTCCTGCCACAACGTCTCCAAGGGCGCGATCCGCGGCGCAGTCACCGACCACCAGTGCACGACCGTGCCCGAGGTGAAGAAGTGCACCAAGGCCGGTACCGGCTGCGGCTCCTGCGTCAAGGTCCTCGGCCAGCTCGTCAACGCCGAGCTGGAGGCGAGCGGCGTCGAGGTCGACAAGGGCCTGTGCGGCTGCTTCTCGCAGACCCGCGAGGAGCTGTACGAGATCGTCCTCGCCCTGCGCATCAACAGCTACCAGGAGCTGCTGGACCGCCACGGCCGCGAGGAGGCCAGGGGCGGTGACGGCTGCGAGATCTGCAAGCCGACGGTCGGCTCGATCATCGCCTCCCTCGCTCCGACGATCGGCGCGAGCGGCTACGTCCTGGACGGCGAGCAGGCCGCCCTGCAGGACACCAACGACCACTTCCTGGCCAACCTGCAGAAGAACGGCTCGTACTCGGTCGTCCCGCGCATCCCCGGCGGTGAGATCGCCCCGGAGAAGCTGATCGTGATCGGCGAGATCGCCCGCGACTTCGGCCTCTACACGAAGATCACCGGCGGCCAGCGGATCGACATGTTCGGCGCCCGCGTCGAGCAGCTGCCCGTGATCTGGGCCCGCCTGGTCGACGCCGGCTTCGAGTCCGGCCACGCCTACGGCAAGTCGCTGCGCACGGTGAAGTCCTGCGTCGGCCAGACCTGGTGCCGCTACGGCGTCCAGGACTCGGTGAAGATGGCGATCGACCTGGAGCTGCGCTACCGGGGCCTGCGCTCCCCGCACAAGCTGAAGTCGGCCGTCTCCGGCTGCCAGCGCGAGTGCGCCGAGGCCCAGTCGAAGGACTTCGGCGTGATCGCCACCGCCAACGGCTGGAACCTCTACGTCGGCGGCAACGGCGGCGCCACCCCCCGCCACGCGGACCTGCTCGCGCAGGACCTGTCGGACGCCGAACTGGTCCGCCTGATCGACCGGTTCCTGATGTTCTACATCCGTACGGCCGACCGCCTGGAGCGCACCTCGACCTGGCTGGAGCGGATCCCCGGCGGCCTGGAGCACGTGCGGGACGTCGTCGTCCACGACTCGCTCGGCATCTGCGACGAGCTGGAGAAGCTGATGCAGGCGCACGTCGCGCACTACCGCGACGAGTGGGCCGAGACCATCAACGACCCCGAGAAGCTGGCCCGGTTCGTGTCCTTCGTGAACGCCCCGGACACCCCGGACCCGGTCGTCGCCTTCGTGCCCGAGCGCGACCAGATGAAGCCCGACCTGCCGCTGCTGTCCATCGGTATGCGACCCGCCGAAGACGTACTGGAAGGAAGCGCCCAGCGATGACCCTGGCACCTGAGACCACCGACCTGAAGGTCGAACTCGCTCTGGACGGCGAATGGTTCACCGTCTGCGACCTCAGCATGCTGTTCCCGGGCCGCGGGGTGGCGGCACTGCTGCCGGACGGCCGCCAGGCGGCGATCTTCCGGGACCGCACCGGTGAGCTGTTCGCCATCGACAACCGCGACCCGTTCACCGGCGCGGCGGTCCTCTCCCGCGGCCTGACCGGCACCCACCAGGGCCGCCCGTTCGTCGCCTCCCCGCTGCTGAAGCAGCGCTTCGACCTGGCGTCCGGGCAGTGCCTGGACGACGAGGAGGTCCAGGTGACGACATACAAGGTGCGCACCGCCTAGGAACGCGGACGCCCGGCCCGGAACGCCCCTCCCCGGAGGGGCGTTCCTGCTTGTCCCCTGGCAGGCTGGGGCCATGGTTGCGCAGCCGAACGACAGGCCCGGCCTCTCCCGGCTCGGCCCTCCGATCGACGCCCGCCCGCTGTTCGAGCCGGAACTCCGGGCGCTGCTCGGCCTGTTGCGGGATCTTCGGCCGGGGCAGTGGCGTGAGACGGCCGTGCCGGGCTGGACCGTGCACGACGTCGCCGTGCACGTCCTCGGCGACTACCGCGCCCGCCTCGGCCGCCGCGAGTTCGGGGCCTTCGCGCCGGGAGAGACCCTGGAGGCGTTCATCCACCGCGCGAACCAGGAGTGGGTCGACCGCCACCGGGACATGGACCCGGCCTCGCTCGTCGACGCCCTGGAGGAAGCCGGCTCCGAACTGGCCGGCCGCTTCGCGCACGCCGACCTGGACGCGCCGTCCCTCGGCGTGTCCTGGGCCGGGGCGGATCCGGCGCCGATGTGGCTGGACTGCGCCCGGGAGTTCACGGAGTACTGGACGCACCGCCAGCAGATCCGGCACGCGGCCGGGCTGGGCACCGACCCCGAGCCGCGGGCCCTGTCCCTGGTCCTGGACACATTCATGCGGGCCCTGCCCCACACACTGCGCGACACCGTCGCACAGGCCGGCACACGGGTGGAGGTCACCGTCCCCGGGCCGGGAGGGGGCGCGTGGGCCGTGACCGCCGGGCCGGAGGGCTGGTCCCTGGCGGAGGATCCCGGCGGTCGGCCTGCGGCAGCCGTCGTGGAACTGGACTCGGAGACCGCCTGGCGGCTGTGCACGCGGGGTGTCCAGCCGGCCGACGCTCTCACCCGGGCCCGGGTCGAGGGGGACCGGCGACTCGGCGAGGCCGTGTGCGGGATCGTGTCGATCGTCTACTGATCAACTGGCGGGCCGGGCTGTCGAGTTGCTGTCGAGTTCGCCGACTCGACTGCCGTGCCAGGAGTCCTTCGCGTTTCATCGAGTCACATCCCCACCTTCCTTCCACGGAGGCCCGACCATGACTCGGAACCATCCCCGGCCGTCCCGGCGGACCGTGCTCGGCGGGGCCGTCGCCGCGCTCGCGGTGGCCGCCGGCACCACCGGCACGGCCCAGGCCGCCCCCGGGACCAGTTGGCCGACCGAGTTCCCGCTGCCCGACGGCTGGCTCCCCGAGGGCATCACCATCGGCAGCAGGCCATACGCGTACATGGGCTCGCGCGCCGACGGCGCGATCTACCGCACCGACCTGCGCACCGGCAAGGGCCGGGTCCTGCACGAGGGCACCGCCGGTCTCGCGTCCATCGGCCTGAAGCTGGACCGCGACGGCCTGCTGTACGTGGCCAGCGGAGCCGGCGGCACCGCGAGGATCGTCGACGCCCGCACCGGCGAGCTGCTCACCACCTACCAACTCACGCGGGACGCCGCGCCGTTCATCAACGACGTCGTCCTGCACGAGGACCGGGCCTGGTTCACCGACTCCCGGGCGGCCGTCCTCCACGGCGTGCCGCGCGGCCGGCGGGGCGAGGTCCGCGCCCTGCCGCTCACCGGCGAGTGGGTGCAGGCGCCCGCCGGGACCAACAGCGCCAACGGCCTGGTCGCCACGCCCGACGGGCGTGGCCTGATCGTCGTCAACGCGGGTCAGCTGTACACCGTGGACGTGAAGACCGGCCACGCCGTCAAGGTCACGCTGAACGGCGCGCCGGACGTGGCGGGCGGCGACGGCCTGGTCCGCCTCGGCCGCACGCTGTACGTCGTCCAGAACCGCCTGAACAAGATCACCGTCTGGCACCTCGACCGGAAGGCCACCACCGCCACGCTGACCAGGACGATCACCGACCCGCGCTTCGACGTCCCCACCACCGCCGCCCGCTACGGCGACCGCCTCTACCTGGTCAACGCCCGCTTCACCAGCCCGCAGACGCCTCAGACGACGTTCAACGCGGTGGCCGTGTCCCTGTGAGCGTCAGCGTCATGCCTTCAGGGCGTCGTACGTCACGCCGGTGAGTTCCTCGGACGCGGCCCACAGCCGCTGCCCCGCCGTGTCGTTGAGGGTCCAGGGCGCCCGCCAGGACGGTGCGGGCGCCCCGCGCCACATGGCGATCTTGGGGCCGGTGAAGGAGTCGGGCCGCACGCCGGGTTCTGTCGCGGCGTAGAGGATCGGCAGCGCGCCCGCCTCGGCCGGCTGCGCGATGACCCGGTTGCCGATCCGCACGAGCCGTTCGGCGGCCGGACGTCCCTCGGCGAGCGGTCCGGTGGTCTGGAGGTTGGTGGCCGCGTACCCGGGGTGGGCCGCGGCCGCCACCAGGTCCCTGCCGTGCGCCGCGGCCCGGCGCGCCAGCTCGTGCGTGAACAGCAGGTTGGCCGTCTTGGAACGGGCGTAGGCGATCCAGCGCCGGTAGCGCCGCTCGCTGTTGAGGTCGTTGATGTCGATGTTGGCGAAGGCGTGCATCCCGCTGGAGACGACCACGACCCGGGCCCCCTGCGCGGCAAGCAGCGCGGGCAGCAGCAGGCCGGTGAGGGCGAAGTGCCCCAGGTGGTTGACCCCGAACTGCGTCTCGAAGCCGTCCGCCGTCGTCCCGTACGGCAGCGCCATCACCCCGGCGTTGTCGACGAGCACGTCCAGCCGCTCGTACGGGAAACCGGCCGCGAACTCCCGTACGGAGGCGAGGTCCCCGAGGTCGAGCCGCCCCAGCTCGACCCGGGCCTCGGGCAGTTCCGCCCGGAGCCGGTCCACGGCCTCCCGGCCCCGGGCCTCGCTGCGGCACGCGAGCACCACCCGCGCGCCCTTGCGGGCCAGTTCCCGTGCCGTGACGAACCCGATCCCGCTGTTGGCGCCGGTGACGACGGCGACGCGGCCGCTCTGGTCCGGGATGTCCTGTGTGTTCCAGCCTGGCATGGCAGGCTCCCTTTCGTCGGTGGCCGCGCCCCAGCCTACGAGGAGGCCTGGAGGCGAGGCGTGCCCGGGCCACCGGCTCCCGGCCGCTCCGTCAGCCCACCGGGCTCGACCGCTGGTCGTCCGGGAGGGGCCGGGTGTCGAGGTAGAACCACTCGGCGTCGGCGGTGGGCCAGGGGGAGGGCTCCCCCGCTGCTTCGCGCCATGGTTCTTCTGCCGTCGCCGTGACGGGCCGTTTGGGCAGCGGCGCCTGGGCGTCCGCGGCTGGCGGAGCAGCGGCCCGGCCGGCGGCCGGTTTCGCCTCCCCCGGCATCAGCAGCTCCACCCGCAGCCCCAGCCCCCGTTGCTGGGCGGTGAACTCCTCGACCTGGTTGCGGCAGGCGTGGTCCAGGTGGGTCACGCCGGTCAGGTCGAGCCGGATCCTCGGCTTCCCGGCCGCGGCGGCGGCCTCCAGCGCCTCGATCACCTTCGGCAGCCGCAGGAACGTCGCGTTGCCGGCCATGACGACCTTCGCCGTGTCGTCCTCGACGTGCTGGCGGATCGCGGTCTGGGACATGCGCAGCGCGGCCAGCACGATGCCCGCGGCGAGGCCGATCAGCACGCCCTCCAGCAGTGCGGTCACCACGATGACCAGGGTGGTCAGTGTCATCACCGCGAACTCGCCCTTGTCCTGCCGCCACATCTTCGGGAACTCGGCGGGCCCGAACAGCTTCCAGCCGCTGTGCACGAGGACGCCGGCGAGCACCGAGATCGGGATGAGCGCGAGCACCTGCGGCAGCAGCAGCGCGAACGCGAGCAGCCACAGGCCGTGCAGGGTGCGCGAGAGCCGGGTCTTGGCCCCGGCCTGGACGTTGGCCGAACTGCGGGCCACGACCGCGGTGATGGGGAGCGCGCCGAGGATGCCGGCGACGGTGTTCCCGGCGCCCTGGGCGATCAGCTCGGTGTTGTAGCGGGTGCGCGGGCCGCTGTGCATGCGGTCCACCGCGGCGGCCGTGAACAGGCTCTCGGCGGACGCGATGACCGTGAAGGTGAGGATGGCGGTGATGATCGCCCCGTCCGCGAGCCCGGTGAACTGCTCGGCCCCGGGCAGCGACACGGAGGCGAGCAGATTGCCCACCTGGAGCGTCTTGATGTTCACGCCGGGCAGGGCGGCGACCACGATGCCGATGCCCACGGCGACCAGCGCGGCCGGGATCTTCCCGGCCGGGCCCGGCACCTTCTTCCACACGAAGCTGAGCACGATCGTGACGACGCCGAGCAGCGTGGCGATCATCGCCTGCGGGTCGGTCAGGATCCCTGCCAGCAGGGCGGGGATGCCGGCCATGTTCTCGATCGCCGTGCCGGGGGCCTTGGCGTCGGCCATCGGATAGGCCTGGCTGAACATCAGCGGCACACCGATGCCGGCCAGCATGCCCTGGACGACGGCGACGGAGATGGCCTGGAACATCCGGCCGAGCCGCACCAGTCCCAGGATGATCTGGAGGATCCCGGAGAACAGCACGATCACGCCGAGCATGGCCACGCCGACCTCGGCGACGGTCTCCGCGACCAGCGCGGCGAGGCCGGCGGCGGGCCCGCTGACCTGGAGCGTACTGCCGCGCGCCGCGCCGACGACCAGACCGCCGATCACCCCGGAGATGATCCCGAGCTCGGCGGGCACGCCGGAGGCGACGGCGACGCCGATGCACAGCGGCAGGGCGACGAGGAAGACGACGAGCGAGGCGGTGATGTCGGTGACGAGGTCGGCCTTGGCCCGGCCCTTGCCGCCCCCGCCCGTCACCCGCCCGGCCAGCCCACCCAGCACACCCAGCACACCGCCCGAGCCGCCCCCCGGCCCACCAGCGGGACCGCCCGACCGCCGCCCTGCGACGCCGCCTGCCGAGTCCCACGCAGGGCCACGGCCGGGACCGCCATTCGGGCCGTAGCCGGGACGGCCGTCCGAGCCGTGGCCCGGGCCGCCGTCCGAGCCGAAGCCGGGGCGGCCGTCCAAGCCGTGGCCCGGGCCGCCATCCGAGCCGAAGCCGGGGCGGCCGTCCAAGCCGTGGCCCGGGCCGCCATCCGAGCCGAAGCCGGGGCCGCCGTCCGAGCCGAAGCCGGGGCGGCCGTCCAAGCCGTGGCCCGGGCCGCCATCCGAGCCGTAGCCGGGTCCGCCGTCCGAGCCGTAGCCGGGGCCGCCATCAGGGCCGTGGACCGGGCCACCCGATCGACCACCCGCCGGACCTCCCGGCCGTCCACGCGCGGCACGCCCCGCCGAGTCCCACGCGGAGCCGCCACCCGGGCCACCGCCACCCGACCGGCCGCCCGCAAAACCTCCCGGGGAGTCCCATGCCGGGTCACCGCCGGGGCTCCCCGACCGGCCGCCCGCGGCACCCCCCGCCGAGTCCCCGACCAGGCCACCGCCGGGGCCACCCGACCGACCCCCCATCAAGCCGCCCGCCGACCCGCCTGCTCCCCAGCCCGCGGCACCCCTCTCCGAACCACCCACAGGGCTGCCCGGCCCCCAGTCCGAAGCGCCCCCGTCGGAACCAGCCGTCCCCCAACCCGCCGCGCCCTCGCCGCGACCGCCCGGGCCCCAGTCCGCCGCGGACTCCCCGTGACCACCCGACCCCCAGTCCCCCGGGCCCTCTGCGAAGCCGCCCACCCCCCAGTCCCCCGCACCTTCCGAGGGACCGCCGGATCCCCAGCCCGAAGCACCCCCCTCGGAACCAGCCGCCCCCCAACCCGCCGCGCCCTCACCGCGACCGCCCAGGCCCCCTGGGAAGCCGCCGTCCGACCCCCAGTCCCCCGAGCCCCCCGAGGAACCACCCGGCTCCCAATCGGCAGCACCCCCCTCGGAACCAGCCGACCGCCGGCCCCCCGGCGTGGCACCACCCCGTACCCGCCCCCGCGCATGCGCCCCGCTCACGCGGCATGCACCTGGAACGCGCCGTCGTCGCCGAGTTCGTAGACGAACCCCGTGTCGACCTCGTAGTACCAGCCGTGCAGCCGCAGCCGGCCCGCGTCGAGCCGCTGTCGCACCACCGGGTAACTCCGCAGCGCGGCCAGCTGGTTGACGACGTTGCCCTGGGAGACCTCCGGCAGCGACGGGTCGTCCGGCGCGGACTCCAGTACGGGGGCCAGTTCCGGGCGGGCGATGTGGAGCCAGGCGTCCACGCCCGGCAGCGCGGACAGGTCGTCGCCGGACTTCAGCGCACCCATCGCGCCGCAGTGTGAGTGACCGCACACCACGATGTCCTGAACCCCGAGCACTTCCAGTGCGTACTCGATGGTGGCCGCCTCTCCCGAGGCCCCGGGCCGTCCGTAGGGCGGCACGATATTGCCCGCGTTGCGCAGCTCGAATATCTCCCCGGGCCGCGCACCCGTGATGAGTGCGGGTATGACCCGGGAGTCCGAGCAGGTGATGAACAACGCCTCCGGATATTGCCCCTCGGCCAGTTTCCGGTATTCGCCGCTGTCGAAATCGACGCGCGTCCTGAACGTGCGGGCACGGTCCAGCAATGCCTTCAACTCTGCCTCCTGAGCTGCGGTTTCGTTCCGTGCACCCAACCGTAGACGGACGACCTACAGAGGAAGGTTAAGCGAACTCCAGAGCACGGCCAGGAATTGAACATTCTTTGTCCGGATACCCAGAAGAACGGTCATCTTGTAGCGTGTGAACTCCAGGGCGGAGAATGCGAATTCACGCTGCCCGGATTCATGTCGGCTTCACGGAGAGACAGGACGTATGGGCCTACGAGTGCTGCTCATCGAGGACGACGAGACGATCGCGGAGCCGCTCACCGAAGGGCTGGGCCACTTCGGGCTGACGGTCGATCATGTCGCCACGGGCACGGACGGGCTGAGAGGCCCGTACAACGACGTCGTCCTGCTCGACCTGGGACTGCCGGACATGGACGGCATCGACGTCTGCCGCGGTATCCGGCAGGTCTCGGACGTGCCCATCGTCATCCTCAGCGCCCGCGGCGAGGAGGCCGACCGCGTGCTGGGCCTGGAACTGGGCGCCGACGACTACCTGGCGAAACCATTCAGCGTGCGGGAGCTGGTGGCCCGGGTCCGGGCGGTGACGCGCCGCACGCAACGCACCCAGCAGACGTTCCCGGAGCCCCCGGCACCACCGGTCACACCGGTCACTTCACAGGTCACGTCGTCCACACCGCCCCCACCGTCCACACCAGCCGACCCCGCTGCCACACCGTCGTACGACCCGGCCCCCGACCCTCCGCACGACCCGGGCCCGCTCGTCGTGGACCGCCGCACCCGCCAGGTCTGGGTCGGCGACTCCCCCGTACCGCTCACCCCGAAGGAGTTCGACCTGCTGGCGCTCCTCAGTGAGGACCCGGGCGCGGTCTACTCACGCCAGCAGATCCTCGACCGCGTCTGGGATCCCCACTACGACGGCCCGACCAAGACGCTGGACGTCCATGTGGCCGCGCTGCGCCGCAAGCTGGGCCACCCGGCGTGGATCAGGACCCTGCGGGGCGTGGGCTTCCGGCTGGCGGTGCACACGGGGCCGAACGCCCCGCAGGTGGCCTCTCCATGACCCGTCGGCTGCTGATCAGCTACCTCAGTCTCGCCGCGCTGGTGCTGCTCTGCCTGGAGATCCCGCTGGGCTTCGTCTACTCGCGCGGCGAGCGGGAGCAGGTGGTCAACGCGGCGAAGGACGAGGCCGAGTCGGTCTCCGCGTACGCCGCGCTGTCCCTGGCGGCGGGGCGGGCCGAGCAGGACCTGCCCGCGCGGGTGGCGCACTGCGCGAAGCGCATCGGCGGGAAGGTGGTGATCGTCGCCGCCTCGGGCACGACGCTCGCCACCTCGCACCCGATGGACACCTCGGTGTCCGGCGCCCTGGCCGACCGGCCGGGCATCGCGGCCGCGCTGCGGGGCACCTCGACGGTGGATGTGCGCACCTCCACGATCGGCGGGGTCGAGTACCTGTCGGTGGCCGCGCCGGTGGGTCAGGAGGCGCGGCCGGTGGGTGCCGTGTGGCTGACGGTGCCCACGCGGACGGTGCACGAGCGGGTGCACCACGTGTGGCTGCTGCTCGTCCTCGGCGGGCTGGCCGTGCTGACGGCGGTGGCCGTGGTCGGTTTCGCCTTCGCCCGCTGGGCCGGCCGCCCCATCCGCGAACTGGAGCAGGCGACGCACGAGTTGGGAGAGGGCAGCGGCCGGTTCACCCCGGTCACGATCACTAAGGGCCCACCGGAAGTACGGAGTCTGGCAGCGGCGTTCAACCGTACCGCGGCCCGCTTCGCCCATCTGCTCGCCTCCCAGCGGGCGTTCGCCGGCGAGGCCTCGCACCAGCTGAAGACCCCGCTCGCGGCGCTGCGGCTGCGTCTGGAGAACCTGGAGCCGGACGTCGCCGCCCGGGCCCGGGGCAGCCTCACCGCGGCCGTCACGGAGACGGACCGGCTCGCCCGGATGGTCGAGCACCTGCTGGCGATGGCCCGGCTGGAGGAGCACGCGGCGATTCCCGCCCCCGTCGACCTGGGCGCGGTCTGCGCGGAACGGCACCGCACCTGGCAGCCCCTGTTCGCGCGGGAGGACGTCTCCCTCGTGCTCTTCGCGGGCGGCGTCGGCCCGGTGCTCGCCGTGCCGGGAGCCGTCGAGCAGATCATGGACAACCTGCTGTCCAACGCCCTGCGGGCGTCCCCGCCCGGCAGCACCGTCACGATCGAGCTGCGGGTGCCGGCCCCGCCCCGGCGCGCCCTGCGCGACAGCCGCCCCCGCTGGGTCGACCTGCACGTCACCGACGAGGGCCCCGGCATGACGGAGGAGCAGCGGGCCCGCGCCTTCGACCGTTTCTGGCGCGCCCCGGGCGCCCCCAAGGGCGGCTCGGGACTCGGCCTCGCCCTGGTGCAGCGCCTCGCCCACGCCAGCGGCGGCGAGGCGACCCTGCACGCGGCGGCGACGGGCGGCCTGGACGTGGTGATCCGCCTGCCGTCCGTACGACCACCCGCCGAGGGACACGGACCGGGCACGGACCGGCCGAGGACCGGCCGGAAACGGGAGGCCCCGGCACTGCCCGCGTGAGCCCGCCGCCCCACGGCCACGAGTTGTCCATGCCTCGTCAACCCTGCCCGTTTAGCGTCCCTCCCGCCTCCCCCCACGCACAACCCTGCCGTCGACCGGCGGCAGGGCGGTACGGCACCTCTGGAGTGAGAGTGGAACGTCGTAGCCTCCTGCGTGCGGCCGTCCTCGGCGGCACCTCGGCCGCCCTGGGCGGAACCCTGTGGCGCGGCGCCGCGTACGCGGCCCCGGCCCAGCCCGGCACCGGCCCCTACGGGCCGCTGGGCTCCCCGGACGCCAACGGCATCAGGCTCCCCAGCGGCTTCACCAGCCGGGTCATCGCCCGGTCGGGCCAGCGGGTCGGGAGCACGTCGTACACCTGGCACAACGCCCCGGACGGCGGCGCCTGTTACGCCGACGGCACGGGCTGGATCTATGTCTCCAACTCCGAGATCAATCCGTCGGGCGGCGCGAGCGCGGTGAGGTTCTCGTCGACCGGCGCGATCACCGGCGCGTACCGCATCCTCTCCAGCACCCGGCAGAACTGCGCGGGCGGCAAGACGCCGTGGAACACCTGGCTGTCCTGCGAGGAGGTGGACCGGGGCTACGTCTACGAGACCGACCCCTGGGGCACGAAGGCGGCGGTGCGCCGCGACGCCATGGGCCGCTTCAAGCACGAGGCGGCGGCGGCCGACCCGGTCCGCCAGGTCGTCTACATGACGGAGGACGTCACCGACGGCTGCTTCTACCGCTTCCGCCCGACGACCTGGGGCGACCTGTCCTCCGGCACGCTGGAGGTCCTGGTGGCCGGCAGCGGCACCAGCGGCCCGGTCACCTGGGCCCGGGTCCCCGACCCCTCCGGCGCGACCGCCACCCGCGGCCAGGTCTCCGGCGCCAAGCGCTTCAACGGCGGCGAGGGCTGCTACTACGCGAACGACACCTGCTGGTTCACCACGAAGGGCGACAACCGCGTCTGGCAGTACAACGCCGCCGCCCAGACCATCGAACTCGCCTACGACGACTCCCTGGTGACGAGCGGCACGGCCCCGCTCACCGGCGTCGACAACGTCACCGGCTCCGCCTCCGGCGACCTCTTCGTCGCCGAGGACGGCGGCACCATGGACATCTGCGTCATCACCCCCGACGACGTGGTCGCCCCCTTCCTCCGCATCGACGGCCAGTCCGGCTCCGAGATCACGGGCCCGGCCTTCTCCCCGGACGGCACCCGCCTGTACTTCTCCAGCCAGCGCGGCACCAGCGGCAGCTCGTCGGGCGGCATCACGTACGAGGTGAAGGGCCCGTTCCGCGCATAGCCGCCCCACCGGGCTTCACGTGACCATCACAAAATGGTCACCCCTCCGCCATCCGGAGCCACCCGGATCTACGGTCGTCCCCTCACGTGTCACCACTGGGGGGACGACCATGACCAATCCGTACACCGGCCCGAACGCCAACCCGTATCCCGGGCCGCCCATGCCGCCCGCGCCGCAGTCCGCACGCCCCGCGCCCCGCTGGGCCCGGAAGCGCTACGTGCTGCCCGCCCTCGGCATGGCCCTGCTCATCGGCGCCGGTATCGGCGCCGGCGACGAAACGACGCCCGACGCGAAGCCCGCGGCCGCGAAGCCGCAGCCGACCGTCACGGTCACCGCGACCACCACCGCCACCGCGACACCTCTCGCGAAGAAGCCGGAACCCGCTCCCACGGTCACCGCCACCAAGACCGTCCGAGCCACCACCACGGTCACCGCACGACCGGCCACGGGCGGCGGCTCCGACGACAGCGGTTCGGGCGGTTCGGGCGGCTCCGGGGGCTCGGCGGACGTCTACTACGCCAACTGCGACGCCGTCCGGGCCGCCGGTGCCGCCCCCATCCGCCGTGGTGAGCCCGGCTACGCCTCCCACCTGGACCGTGACGACGACGGGATCGCCTGCGACACGTGACACGTGACACGTGTACGCCGGTGACCATCGGCGCGCCCGGCCGTTCCACCGTTTGGGCAGCTCGTCCCGGGCTGCCCGGACGACGGAAGGAACACCACCGTGGACACGACCGTGCCCGCCACCGACGTACCGCGCGTACTGCCGCGTGACGAGTGGGTCAGGACGCTGCCGCAGACCATCGTCGCCTCCTGCGTCCTGCTCCTCGACGCCGAGGACCGGATGCTGCTGCTGCGCTACGCCGAGGGTCAGCCCGGTGTCGGGCTGTGGGGGCTGCCGGGCGGCATGCTCGACCACGGGGAGGACCCCCTCGGTGCCGCGTACCGGGAGCTGCACGAGGAGACCGGCATCGCCCTGGACGCGGAGCCCCGATTCATCGGCTACGACCACCGGGCCGACGTGAAGGGCACGGGCCCGGTGCTCGACTTCTACTTCCACGGCGGCCGTCTCGCCCCCGGGCAGACCGTCAGGCGCAGCGACGAGCACGACCAGGACGGCCTGTTCGCCCTCGCCGACCTGGAATCCCTCCCGCTGGCGGTCCCACCGCCGGCCCTCACCGCCCTGCACCGGGCCGCCCTGACCGGCACCGTCGTAGCCTTGCGGGAAGGCCTGCCCCGGTGACCGGGCCGCGCCGGCGGTACGCAGCGAGCGCGCGGCCCGCTCCGGCACCGGCACGACCGAACACGAGAGAGCGGGGGCGCACCTCCGCACAAGGTGTGCCCCCGCTCTCCTCCGTGCTCCGGAGCCGCCGCGATCGGTGAGGGTCGGGGACCGCCGACGGCTCCGGGTTCTTCAGTGGCCCTGCACTGCACGGGCCACGGGTCTACCGGTGGTCGCTGCCCTGCGACTGCACCGCCGCCCGGCCCGCTTCCAGGCGGGCGACCGGGATGCGGAACGGGGAGCAGGAGACGTAGTCGAGTCCCACCTCGTGGAAGAAGTGGACCGACTCCGGGTCACCGCCGTGCTCGCCGCAGACGCCGAGCTTGAGGTCCGGGCGGGTCTCGCGGCCGGCCTGGGCGGCGAGCTTCACCAGGGAGCCGACGCCGTCCTTGTCGATCGTCTCGAACGGGGAGACGCCGAAGATGCCCTTCTCCAGGTACGCGGTGAAGAAGCTGGCCTCCACGTCGTCCCGGGAGAAGCCCCACACCGTCTGGGTGAGGTCGTTCGTGCCGAAGGAGAAGAACTCGGCGGCCTCGGCGATCTGACCGGCGGTCAGGGCGGCACGCGGCAGCTCGATCATCGTGCCGATGGACAGCTTGAGCTGCGTGCCCGAGGCCGCCTCGACCTCGGCGATGACCTGGTCGGCCTCCTCGCGCACGATCTCCAGCTCCTGCACCGTGCCGACGAGCGGGATCATGATCTCGGCGCGCGGGTCGCCCTTGGCGGCCTTGCGCTCGGCGGCGGCCTCGGCGATCGCCCGGACCTGCATGGTGAACAGGCCGGGGATGACCAGGCCGAGGCGCACGCCCCGCAGGCCGAGCATCGGGTTCTGCTCGTGCAGGCGGTGGACCGCCTGGAGGAGGCGCAGTTCGTTCTCGTGGGGCTCCTGGCGGGACTCCGCGAGGGCGACGCGCACCGACAGTTCGGTGATGTCGGGCAGGAACTCGTGCAGCGGCGGGTCCAGGAGGCGGACGGTGACCGGGAGGCCGTCCATCGACTCGAAGAGCTGGACGAAGTCCTGCTTCTGGAGCGGCAGCAGTTCCTTGAGGGACTCCTCGCGCTCGGCCTGGGTGTCGGCCAGGATCAGCCGCTCCACCAGCTCGCGCCGGTCGCCGAGGAACATGTGCTCGGTGCGGCACAGGCCGATGCCCTGGGCGCCGAAGCGGCGGGCGCGCAGCGCGTCCTCGGCGTTGTCGGCGTTGGCCCGCACGCGCAGGCGGCGCTTGCGGTCGGCGAACGCCATGATGCGGTGGACCGCCTCGACCAGCTCGTCGGCGTCCTCGGCACCGGCGTGCATCCGGCCCTCGAAGTACTCCACGACCGGGGACGGCACGACCGGCACCTCACCGAGGTACACCTTGCCCGTCGAGCCGTCGATGGAGACGACGTCGCCCTCCTCGACGATGTGCCCGCCCGGCACGGTCATCCGGCGGCGCTTGGTGTCGACCTCCAGCTCCTCGGCGCCGCAGACACAGGTCTTGCCCATGCCGCGCGCGACGACGGCCGCGTGGGAGGTCTTGCCGCCGCGCGAGGTCAGGATGCCCTCGGCGGCGATCATGCCGTCGAGGTCGTCGGGGTTGGTCTCGCGGCGGATCAGGATGACCTTCTCGCCGGAGCGGGACCACTTGACGGCGGTGTAGGAGTCGAAGACCGCCTTGCCGACCGCGGCGCCCGGGGAGGCCGCGATGCCCCGGCCGACCGTCGCGACCTTCGAGTCCTCGTCGAAGCGCGGGAACATCAGCTGCGCGAGCTGGGCGCCGTTGACACGGGTGAGCGCCTCGGCCTCGTCGATCAGGCCTTGGTCCACCAACTGGGTCGCGATCCGGAAGGCCGCGCCCGCCGTGCGCTTGCCGACCCGCGTCTGGAGCATCCACAGCACACCGCGCTCGATGGTGAACTCGATGTCGCAGAGGTCCTTGTAGTGGTTCTCCAGCGTCTCCATGATCTGCATCAGCTGGTCGTACGACTTCTTGTCGATCTGCTCCAGCTCCGCGAGCGGCACGGTGTTGCGGATGCCCGCGACCACGTCCTCGCCCTGGGCGTTCTGCAGGTAGTCGCCGTAGACGCCCTGGTGGCCGGAGGCGGGGTCGCGGGTGAAGGCGACGCCGGTGCCGGAGTCGGGGCCGAGGTTGCCGAAGACCATCGAGCAGACGTTGACGGCGGTGCCCAGGTCGTGCGGGATGCGCTCCTGGCGGCGGTAGAGCTTGGCGCGGTCGGTGTTCCAGGAGTCGAAGACCGCGTGGATCGCGAGGTCCATCTGCTCGCGCGGGTCCTGCGGGAAGTCGCGGCCGGCCTCGGTCTTGACGATCTTCTTGAACTTGGTGACGAGCTTCTTGAGGTCGGCGGCCTCCAGCTCGGTGTCGACCGTGACCTTCTTGGTCTCCTTGGCCTTCTCCAGCGCGTCCTCGAAGAGCTCGCCGTCGACGCCGAGGACGGTCTTGCCGAACATCTGGATGAGGCGGCGGTAGGAGTCCCAGGCGAAGCGCTCGTCGCCGGCCTGCTTGGCCAGGCCCTGCACCGACTTGTCGGAGAGGCCGATGTTGAGGACGGTGTCCATCATGCCGGGCATCGAGAACTTGGCGCCCGAGCGCACCGACACCAGCAGCGGGTCGTCGGCCTGGCCGAGCTTCTTGCCCATGCGCTGCTCCAGCGCGTCGAGGTGCGCACTCACCTCGTCACGCAGTGCCGCCGGCTCCTCGCCGCTTTCCAGGTAGACCTTGCACGCCTCGGTGGTGATCGTGAAGCCGGGCGGGACCGGAAGGCCCAGGTTCGTCATCTCGGCGAGGTTCGCGCCCTTGCCACCGAGGAGGTCCTTGAGGTCCTTGTTGCCCTCGGTGAAGTCGTAAACGAACTTCACGCCCTCAACACTCGTACCGTGCTCAGCTACGTGGGGATCTTTGTTTTCCGACACGGGTCTCGACTCCTCGAGGACGCGGTGGCTGCCCTGACGGCGAGGAACATACCCAGATCAAAGGCTTCTGGGTACGTCCACTCGCGCGTCATACGCCTGTAACCACTCGGCCGCCAGCGGATCGAAAGTCAAGGCTCGGCAAGCGATCACAGCCGTATGTTTTCACTTCTTGAACGCGTGAACCTCCACAGCCCCCCGTTGGGCGCTCAAATGAGCAACC
The DNA here is from genome assembly GCF_055562795.1 of Streptomyces sp. NPDC016851. Lineage (NCBI taxonomy): Bacteria > Bacillati > Actinomycetota > Actinomycetes > Kitasatosporales > Streptomycetaceae > Streptomyces > Streptomyces sp. NPDC016851. The sequence continues at coordinate 169,221 of NZ_JBVHEP010000005.1, read as the reverse complement.
TTCGACACGAATGATTTCGCTCGATGAACGATCAAAGGGTGGCACTCAGTGCCACCCTTTGAGAAGTGCAGTCGCCCAAGATCCGCTCATCTGAGCGCAACCCTTATCAGGGGTGGCGAGAATCACGCTGCCACAGCCGACGAGATTTCACCATGCGGACGCGTCTCGCGGCCGAAATGTCCCTGTCATACCCCGAGCGCGCGCAGCCGCTCCTCGACCCGCTCGGGGGCGTAGAGGTGCTCCACGACCATCGCCCCGGCTCCGACCAGCCCGGACCGCTCGCCGAGCCGTGACGTCACGACGTCCAGGTGGGCGGTGGAGCGGGGCAGCGCCCGCTGGTAGAGCAGTTCGCGCACGCCCGTGAGGAAGGGGGTTCCGGCCAGATCCCCGGCGATCATCAGCACCCCGGGGTTGAGCAGCGTCACCACGGTCGCCAGCACGTCCCCGACCCGGCGCCCGGCCTCCCGGGCGAGGCCGACCGCGTCGGGATGCCCGGAGGCCAGCAGGTCCCGCACGTCCGAGCCGGAGGCCGCCGGCACCCCGGCCTCCGCCAGCCGCCGCGCCACCGCGCCGCCGCTCGCGATGGCGGCCAGGCAGCCGTAGGAGCCGCACCGGCACAGCGTCTGGGCGCCCTCCGGCACCCGGATGTGCCCGATGTCCCCGGCGCCGCCGTCGATGCCCCGGAACACCGCGCCGTCCACCACGACCCCGGCGCCGATGCCGGTGGAGACCTTGACCAGCACGAAGGCGGAGCAGTCGGGATAGCCGGTGCGCTGTTCGCCGTACGCCATGAGGTTGGCGTCGTTGTCCACCAGCACCGGCACCTCGGCGGCGCCCGTGTGCTCGGCGAGCGCCCGGGCCAGCCGGCTCCTTATGTCGTAGCCGTCCCAGCCGGGCATCATCGGCGGCTGGACGACGCGGCCGGTCTCGGTGTCGACCGGGCCGGGCACGGCGAGCCCGACCCCGCACACCGACTCGGCCCCGCGGCCGGTCTTCTCCAGCAGCTCGCCGAACCAGCGGCCGAGTTCGCCCAGCACGGCGTCCGGCCCTTCCTCGACGACGAGGGTGCCGGAGTGCTCGGCGAGGATCTCGCCGCTCAGCGACAGCACGGCCGCCCGCGCGTGCCGGGTGTCGAGGTCGGCGGCCAGGACCACCGCGTGCTCGTCGTCGAACTCCAGGGTGATGGAGGGGCGCCCGCCCAACGGGGAGTCCACCGGCCCTCCGGCGCCCTCGCGCAGCCAGCCCGCGCGGAAGAGCCGGTCCAGCCGCTGCCCGACCGTGGCCCGGGACAAACCGGTCGCCTGCTGGAGCGCACCCCGGGTCACGGCACGGCGGCTGCGCACCAGTTCGAGCAGCTCGCCGGCGCTCCCCTGGCCGGCGCCTCGCCCCGTTCTGACGGGCCGTCCGGTCATGCACACCCCCTTGTGTTTCTCAACCTTGCCTTACATAGTGGGTTTTGCGTGTTAAATAGACGTAACCCCACGGTAGCCGCAGCCGAACCTGCCGGCCGGACGTCTTTCCGGAGAGCCCCGAGTGGACAGCACCGCACAACGCGCCCCTCGTCCCACGGGACGAACCGTTGCATACGATCCGTCCGTCCCCGCGCCACCCCTGCATGTCAGGGCCGCCGCCGTGCTGGAGGCCGGCTGGACGGGCACGTCCACGGTGCCCTCGCGCGGTCTGTATCCGCACCAGTGGTCCTGGGACTCGGCGTTCATCGCCATCGGCCTGCGGCACGTGTCGCCGTTACGGGCACAGACGGAGCTGGAGACGCTGCTGGCGGCCCAGTGGGCGGACGGGCGGATCCCGCACATCGTCTTCAACCCCTCCGTCCCGCTCGACGCGTACTTCCCGAGCCCCGACTTCTGGCGCTCCTCGACCGCCGGGCGCGCCGCGGGCGCCCCGCGCACCGTACAGACCTCCGGGATCGTGCAGCCACCGGTCCACGCGCTGGCCGCGTGGCTGGTGCACCTCGCCGACCCCGGTCTGTCCCGGTCGCGCGGGTTCCTCACCCGGGTGTATCCGCGGCTCGCGGCCTGGCACCGCTATCTGCTGCACCGGCGCGACCTGGGCGGGGGCGGACTGGTGTCCGTCGTGCACCCCTGGGAACAGGGTATGGACAACAGCCCCTGCTGGGACCGCCCGCTCTCCCGGGTCACTCCGGCCCCGGCCCGCTCCTTCCGCCGCGCCGACCTCGACCACGGCTCCCCCGAGGACCGGCCGACGGATCTGGACTACGGGCGGTACGTACGGCTGGCCACCGATTACCGGGATCGTGGATACGCCGACGGACCGGGCGACTTCGCCGTGGAGGACCCGGCGTTCAACGCCCTGCTCATCGCCTCCGAGTACGCCCTGGCCCGGATCGCCCACGAGCTGGGCGCGGCGGCCTCGGCCCGGCAGGACCGCGCCGAGCGGCTCACCACCGCCCTGGTGGAGCGGCTGTGGGAACCGTCGGCGGGCATGTTCCTGTGCCGGGACGTGCGCGCCGGGGAGCTGATCCCCGAGCGCGGTGTATCCGGGCTGGTCCCGCTGCTGCTGCCGAGCCTGCCGCGCGACCTCGCGGCCACCCTGGTGCGCACCCTGTGCGGCCCGCACTTCGGGCTCGGCGGCACGACCCGGCTGGTGCCCAGCTACGACCTGCTCGGCGAGGCCTTCGACCCGCACCGCTACTGGCGCGGCCCGGCCTGGTTCAACACCAGCTGGCTGCTGGAGCGCGGGCTGCGGCTGCACGGCGAGCGCGGCCGGGCCGACGCCCTGCGCAAGGGGATCCTGCACACCGCGGGCGCCTCCGACTTCGCGGAGTACGTGGACCCGTACACCTCACAGGCCTGCGGCGCCACCGGCTTCGGCTGGACCGCCGCGCTCACGCTCGACCTGCTGCACGACCGGCCCGCATGGGACAAGGACGGCGTCACGGCGATCAAGGGAGAGGTTCGGGGATGACGGACCGGCATCATCTGCTCGTGCACGGCGGGACGTTCGCCGCCGTCGGCGACCGCGGCGACATCAGCGGCTACCGGGGCGGCAGCGCCCCGGACGGAATGTTCGTACGGGACGCGCGGCACCTGAGCCGGTGGCAGCTCACCGTCGACGGGGCCGTGCCCGACACGCTGACGCCCGTGGCCGACGGGGACACCGCGCGCTGTGTCCTCGTCCCGCGCGGCGGGCGCAACGAGCCGCCCGCCTACACGCTCTTCCGCGAACAGGCCGTCGGGGACGCCTCGTTCGTGGAAGCGGTGCGGGTCACCAGCAACCGCCCGGTGCCGACGACGGTCCGCCTCGCGGTCACCGCCGACGCCGACTTCACCGACCAGTTCGAGCTGCGCTCCGACCACCGCACCTACACGAAGGCCGGCGCCGTCCGCTCCCGCCAGGTCCTCGGGCACGGCGTGGAGTTCACCTACCGGCGCGGCGAGTGGCGCTCCGTCACGACCGTGACGGCCGAGCCCCAGCCGGACGCCGTGGAGGAGACCGGCACCGGCGCCCGCCGCCTGGTGTGGACCCTGGACCTCGAACCGCACGGCACGGCCGAGCTGGTCCTGCGGGTCATGGCCCGCCCGCACGGCGACAGGCGCGCCCTGCGCGTGCCCCGCTCCCCCGCCGCCCTGAAGGAGCAACTCCTCGCCCGGGAGGACCGGTTCACGCAGGACGTGGCCCTGCCGGCCGGCTGGCCGGAGCTGTCCGCGGCCTGCGCCCGGGGCCTCGCCGACCTGGCCTCGCTCCAGGTCCCGGCGAAGGGCCCGGACGGCGAGGAGCTGCGCGTCCCGGCCGCCGGTGCGCCCTGGTTCCTCACCCTGCTGGGCCGGGACGCCCTGCTGACCTCGCTGTTCGCCCTGCCCTACCGGCCCCGGCTGGCCGCCGCCACGCTGCCCGCGCTGGCCGCGACCCAGGCCACGGACACCGGTGTCAGCGAGGTCGCCCAGCCCGGCAAGATCGTCCACGAGGTGCGGCACGGCGAGCTGGCGCACTTCGGCCAGGTCCCCTACGCCCGCTACTACGGCTCGGTCGACGCCACGCCCCTGTTCCTCGTCCTGCTCGGGGCGTACACCGAGCAGACCGGCGACACGGGCCTGGCCCGCCGTCTGGAGCCGCATGCCCGGGCGGCGGTCGGCTGGATGCTCGACCACGGCGGCCTGACCTCGCGCGGCTACCTCGTCTACCGCGCCGACCAGGGCGGCCTCGCCAACCAGAACTGGAAGGACTCCCCCGGCGCCATCTGCTCCGCCGAGGGCACCCGCCCCAACGGCCCGGTGACGGCCGCGGGCGCCCAGGGCTACGCGTACGACGCGCTGCGCCGCACGGCGTGGCTCGCGCGCACGCTCTGGCAGGACGCGACGTACGCGGACCTGCTGGAGCAGGCGGCCGGTGACCTGCGCGACCGCTTCCAGCGGGACTTCTGGATGCCGGAGCACTCCTTCCCGGCGCTCGCCCTCGACGGCCGGGGCCGGCAGGTCGACGCGCTCGCCTCCGACGCCGGGCATCTGCTGTGGTCGGGCCTGCTGGACAAGGAGTACGGCGAACAGGTCGGCCGGCGCCTGCTGGAGCCGGACTTCTTCTCCGGCTGGGGCGTGCGCACCCTGGCCGCCGGCCAGCCCGCCTACCACCCGCTCTCCTACCACCGCGGCTCGGTCTGGCCGCACGACAACGCGCTGATCGCACTGGGCCTGGCCCGCTACGGGCTGCACGACGAGGCCCGCGCGATCGCCCGCGGCCTGGTCGACGCGGCGAGCGTGACCGGCCACCGGCTGCCGGAGGTCCTCGCGGGCTACGGCCGCGACACCCATCCCGAGCCGGTGCCCTACCCGCACGCGTGCGTCCGCGAGTCCCGCTCGGCATCGGCCCCGTTGGCACTGCTCACGGCGGTCGGCGGCGCCTGAGAGCCGGGTTGGTCGGGCATTTGCCCGGAGTTTGCCGAGCGCTGGCCCGGTGGGCTGAACACAGCTGCCGGGCGCCCCGTACGGAACTGTGGCGGACCCGTCCCCCCACGCGGGTCCGCCACCTCGCCGCGTTCCGCACGGGAAGGACCTCCGGGTGCCTGTCTTCACACGCTTCAACCGGTCGCCGCAGCCGGGCATCCCAGGGGCCGGGGCCGAGACGGAGCGTGACGAGAGCGAGAAGGTCCTCGCAGAAGAGGTGGGGGCCCCCGGGCCCGGATCCCGCCTCGCCCACCTCCGCACCTGGCGCAGCCGCCACCCCCGGGCCGCCCGTGCCCTCCGACTGACCACCACCACCCTGGCCGCCGTCCTGGTCCTCGGGGCCCTGCTCCTGCCCAACACCCTCCCGGCCGTCGAGCCGGACCGCTTCGCGCGGATTCCGGCGGAGGCGGTCGTCGGGGCCGTCGTGATGCTGGTGCTGCCGCGCCGTCCCCGGCTGGTGGCGGCGGTGCTGTACGGGCTCGGTCTCACGGCGCTGACCATGGTGAACCTGCTCGACATGGGGTTCAACGAGTACCTGGGCCGGGGCTTCAACGCCGCGCTGGACTGGGACCTGCTGCCGGACGCGCAGGCGTACGTCGAGGACACGCTGGGCGGGGGCGTCGCGACCGCCGCGGCCGTCGGCGCGGTCGTCCTCGTCCTGGTCGTCGCGGCCGTCATGGTCGCGGCGACGATCCGGCTCGCCGACGTGCTGGCCCGCCACCGGCCCCGGGCGACCAAGGGCGCCCTGCTCGCCGGCACCGCCTGGGTCACCTGCTCCGCGCTCGGCCTGACGCTGTTCGGCGGTCCGATCGCCTCCGAGCGCGGGGCCGGGGCCCTGCGGGTGCACGCGCAGCGGACCGTGCAGTCGCTGGAGGACGAGGCGGCGTTCGCGCGGGAGGCGAAGGCGGACACCTTCGGCAACACCCCACCCGGCCGGCTCCTGCCCGACCTGCGCGGCAAGGACGTGATCTTCACGTTCATCGAGAGCTACGGCCGCAGCGCCCTCGAGGACCCGGTCATGTCCCCCGGCGTCGACCGCACCCTCGACACGAGCACCGAGGCCCTGGCGAAGGCCGGCTTCCAGGCCCGCAGCGGCTGGCTGACCTCGGCGACCTTCGGCGGCAGCAGCTGGCTCGGCCACTCCACCACCATGTCCGGCCTGTGGATCGACAACCAGCGCCGCTACCGCACGGTCACCGCGGGCGATCACCTCACCCTCACCAAGGCGTTCCAGAAGACCGGCGCCTGGGACACGGTCGGTGTGATGCCGGGCGTGCAGAAGGGCTGGCCGGAGGAGAAGTGGTACGGCCTCGACAAGCTCTACGACGCCTACGACCTGGGCTACCGGGGCCCGAAGTTCAGCTGGTCGACCATGCCCGACCAGTACGCGCTGGAGGCGTTCCAGCGCCGGGTGCACGGAAAGAAGCGCGACAAGCCACTGATGTCGTTCGTCATCCTGACCTCCAGCCACCAGCCCTGGGCGCCCCTTCCCACGATGGTCGGCTGGGACGAACTCGGCGACGGCTCGGTCTTCGACGCCGTCCAGAAGGCGGGCAAGAAGGCGTCGGACGTCATCACCGACACCACCAAGTCCCGGCAGGAGTACGGCAAGTCCATCCAGTACTCGGTCACCAGCCTCACCCAGTGGCTGGAGCGCTACGGCACCGACGACACCGTCCTGGTCTTCCTCGGCGACCACCAGCCCATGGCCCGGGTCAGCGGCAACCGCGCGAGCCGGGACGTGCCGGTGTCGATCGTCGCGAAGGACCCGAAGGTCCTCGACAAGGTCACCGACTGGAAGTGGACGGAAGGCCTCAAGCCGGACCGCGACGCCCCGGTCTGGAAGATGAGCGCGTTCCGCGACCGCTTCCTCACGGCGTTCGGCTCCACACCGCACGCCTCCAAGCGCTGATCAGCCGCCGGAGGTGTCCAGTTCCGCGTCCTCGCTGATGCCCACGCAGTCGTACGGGTCCTTCAGCCAGCCGTCCGGCAGCACCACCCGGTTGTTGCCGGACGTACGGCCGCGGGGCCCGTCGGCGCCGGAGGGCCAGGGCTGGTCGAGGTCCAGCTCGTCGAGGCCGGCCCGCAGCTCTTCGAGCGACGAGGTGATCGCGAGCCGCTTGCGCATCTCGGAGCCGACCGCGAAGCCCTTCAGATACCAGGCGACGTGCTTGCGGAAATCGATCACGCCCCGCGACTCGTCCTCGATCCACTCGCCGAGCAGGGTGGCGTGCCGGACCATGACGTCGGCGACTTCCCTGAGGGTGGGCCGTGCGATGTCCTGAGAGCGCCCCTCGAAAGCCGCGACGAGGTCCGCGAACAGCCAGGGCCGCCCGAGGCACCCACGCCCCACGACCACTCCGTCGCAGCCGGTCTCGCGCACCATCCGCAGGGCGTCCTCGGCCGACCAGATGTCGCCGTTGCCGAGCACGGGGATCTCCGGCACGTGTTCCTTCAGCCGGGCGATGGCGTCCCAGTCGGCGGTGCCGCCGTAGTGCTGGGCGGCGGTGCGGCCGTGCAGCGCGATGGCGGTGACGCCCTCCTCGACGGCGATCCGGCCGGCGTCGAGGAAGGTGATGTGGTCGTCGTCGATGCCCTTGCGCATCTTCATCGTCACGGGCAGGTCGCCGGCGCCGCTGACGGCCTCGCGCAGGATGGCCCGCAGCAGGTTCCGCTTGTACGGGAGCGCGGAGCCGCCGCCCTTGCGGGTCACCTTCGGCACCGGGCAGCCGAAGTTCAGGTCGATGTGGTCGGCGAGGTCCTCCTCCGCGATCATGCGGACGGCCTTGCCGACGGTCGCCGGGTCCACGCCGTACAGCTGGATGGACCGGGGTCGCTCACTCGCGTCGAAGTGAATGAGCTGCATCGTCTTCTCGTTGCGCTCGACCAGCGCCCTGGTGGTGATCATCTCGCTGACGAACAGGCCCTTGCCCCCGCTGAACTCCCTGCACAGCGTGCGGAAGGGCGCGTTGGTGATCCCGGCCATGGGGGCCAGGACGACGGGGGGCCGGACGGTGTGCGGACCGATCTGGAGGGGCGTGGACATTCCTCCATTGTGCCGTGCAATGAGTTGGTAAATTTCATTAGTTAGGCACACTATCGAAATCGGCGTACGATGGCGCCCATGCCCGAGCTCAGCCCCCGCCGCCGCGTGCTGGTGCTCGCGATCTGCTGCATGAGCCTGCTGATCGTGAGCCTGGACAACACAGTCCTGAACGTGGCCCTGCCGTCGATGCAAAAGGACCTGCACGCGAGCACGTCCGGCCTTCAGTGGACGATCGACGCCTACACCCTGGTCCTGGCTTCGCTGCTGATGCTCGCCGGCTCCACGGCCGACCGGATCGGCCGCAAGCGCGTCTTCATGGCGGGCCTGGTCGTCTTCACCCTCGGCTCGGTCCTGTGCTCCCTCGCGCCGAACCTCGAAGCGCTGGTCGCCTTCCGGATGGTGCAGGCCGTGGGCGGCTCGATGCTGAACCCGGTCGCCATGTCGATCATCACCAACACCTTCACCGACCCGCGCGAACGGGCCCGGGCGATCGGCGCGTGGGGCGCCGTCGTCGGCATATCGATGGCCGCCGGCCCGCTGGTCGGGGGCCTCCTGGTCGAGTCGGTCGGCTGGCGCTCGATCTTCTGGATCAACCTGCCGGTGGGCTTGGCGGCACTGCTCCTCAGCCTGCGCTTCGTCCCCGAGTCCCGAGCCCCCGAGGCCCGCCGCCCGGACCCGGTCGGGCAGCTCCTGGTGATCGCGCTGTTCGGCACGCTCACGTACGCGATCATCGAGGCGCCGAGCACGCCGTTCACCTCGATCGCCCCGTTGGCCGTCGCCGCCCTGGCCGCGCTGGGCGCCCTGCTGTGGTACGAACCACGCCGCGCGCAGCCGCTGATCGACCTGCGCTTCTTCCGTTCGGCTCCGTTCAGCGGGGCCACGGTCATCGCGATCAGCGCGTTCGCCGCACTCGGCGGCTTCCTGTTCCTGTCCACGCTGTACCTGCAGAACGTCCGCGGTCTGACCGCCCTGGAGGCGGGCCTGTGGATGCTGCCGATGGCGGTCCCGACGTTCCTGTGCGCCCCGCTCTCCGGCCGCCTGGTCGGCAGCCGGGGCCCGCGCGTGCCGCTGCTGATCGCGGGCTGCGCGATGACGGTCAGCGGCATCCTCTTCGCCGCGTTCGAGGCCGAGACCTCCGACACCACCCTCGTCGCGGGGTACGCGCTGTTCGGCATCGGCTTCGGTTTCGTCAACGCGCCGATCACCAACACGGCGGTCTCCGGCATGCCGCGCGCCCAGGCGGGTGTCGCCGCGGCCGTCGCCTCCACGAGCCGCCAGCTCGGCCAGACGCTCGGCGTCGCCGTGGTGGGCGCGGTGCTCGCCTCCGGCGTGGGCGCGTCCACGTACCGCGCGGTGTTCGTGCCGGCCGCGCGGCCGGGCTGGTGGATCATCGCGGCGTGCGGGTTCGCGGTGCTGGTGCTGGGGGCGGTGAGCAGTGGGCGCTGGGCCCGGGGGACCGCGGAGCGGACGGCTCAGCGGCTGGAGTCGGCGGAGGTGCGGGATGCGGCCGGATGTGACGGCGGCCGCGGCACGCGCTCGGCGTCGACCGGGGCGTGAAGGAGACCGCGACCACCACGTCCGGCGCAACCCGCCCCGCCGCACGCCGAGCACGGCGAGCACGGCGAGAAGGCCCGGACGAAGCCGGTCGAGGTCCTGGCCGAGATTGACCTTGTCCGGGACATCGCGCGTGGCGAGGCTCGTCGTTGAGTGTCAATGGCCAACGGGGGGAAGCCATGCTGCGCATCCATTTCACCGGCAGTGATCTGGAAAGCGTGCGCATCGCCCGCCGCCCGGACCCGCTGTGGGAGATCGTGTGCAGTGTGTGCCGCTTACAGGCACGGGAGGGCGCCGTCGCCTTCGACCCGTGGCGGCAGACGGTCGCCGGGCTGGTCCGCCGGGATGAGACGGCCCGAGGGGCAGCGTCGGCGCTGTTCAGTCTGGTGCCGCGTGCCGCCTACTTCCCGGACTTCCTCACCCCGCCCGTCGAGGACGGTCCCGATGATCTCCGGACGGGCATCGACAGGGTCCTCGCGACGCCGCGACGCCGCCTGCGCCAGGAGCTGACCCTGTTGACGGCGAGCGGCGGACGGCCGTGGGCGGGCGCTGAGCTGGCACGTGGTGACGTCACCGCGCTCACCGCGCTGGGCGGGAAACTCCGTACCTACCACCAGGAGTTCATCGCGCCGCTCTGGAACCGCATCAGCGCGGCCACGGCGGCGGACCTGGCCCTGCGCACCCGCGCCCTCGTGGACGGCGGTACGAGGGCGCTGCTGAACAGTCTGCGACCGATGGCGGTGTGGGAGCCGCCCGTGCTGACCGTCGACTACCCGGTCGAGCGCGATCTGCACCTGCAGGGCCGCGGCCTGCTGCTGGTCCCTTCGTACTTCTGCTGGCGGCGCCCCATAACCCTGGCCGACGGCCAACTGCGACCTGTGCTCATCTACCCGGTCGACAAGACCCGCTCGACGCCCGCCACTTCCACGGCGTCGCTGGCGCGTCTGCTGGGGCCCACCCGCGCGGCACTCCTGTACGGGGCGGCCACACTCACCTGCCCCACCACCTCCGAGCTCGCCGACACGACGGGGGTGTCCCTGCCGAGCGTCAGCCAGCAACTGGCCGTGCTGCGAGACGGTGGACTCATCACGTCCCGGCGGGACGGCAAACGCGCCCTGCACACCGTGACCCCCTTGGGCCGACGGCTCCTCGGCGGCTCGTGACGCCCCGGTTCCGGGCGCGAGCAAGCCGCGGATGTGACCGACGTTTTGGCTGAGGCCAAAACCACGCGCGTCCGGCGCCCAGGCCACCGCATGCTGCTGCAGGAAGCCAACCGCACACATACCAGGGGGAATCCGCATGCGCACACGTTCCGTCCTCGCCACGGCCACCGCAGCAACCGCCCTTCTCACCGCCGGCATGGTTCCCGCAGCCAGCGCCGCACCGGCCCCCGCGGGCCGGAGCACGGCGGCAAGTGCGCCCACGGTGTCACCGGCCGCGAGCTACTTCCACACCTCGGGCCCCGGCTACACCTGCCCCACCGGCAACCTGTGCGCCCGCGTGTGGGACCCGACGGTGAACAAGTTCAAGGTGTTCAAGTTCTACGACTGCCACACCTACTCGCTCTCGAACTGGGGAGGTACCGGGGGCTACGCGAACAGGCAGACCGGCAGCCGCGCGACGGCGACGTTCTACGGGCAGTCCGGCAACGTCCTGAAGAACGTGCCGGTCGGGGATTCCAGCACGAGCTACAACTGGACCCCGGTGTGGAAGATCCGCAACTGCTACTGACCGTTACCTGAGGTGCGCGGCGGTGACGTCACGTCGGCCTTGCGCGATTGCGTGCAGCTTCTCGAGGCGCTCCCGTGAGTCCTGGTCCGCCGGGACGTAGGTGACGATCCGCGGGCCCGTCCCCGGTGTCAGCCAGAAGTCCGTGTGGTCGACGGTGATGCGGCCGACGTGGCGGTTGAGGAACTCCTTGCGCTTGGTGCGGTGGGCGACGACCTCGTGGCGGTCCCAGGCCGTGCGGAAGGCGGGGGACTCCGTGCGCAGGCGCTTCAGGAGCATCGTCCAGGCGGGCTCGGCGAGATGGCCGGCCATCGCGGCCCGGAAGCGCGCTGCCATCAGCCGCTGCGTCTCCTCCAGGTGCACGATCGACGACTGCCACTCGGCGTGCGTGTAGGACAGGACCATGCAGTTGCGGTCCTCGGGCGGCACCGCGTCCAGGTCGCACAGCAGCAGCCCGTACGTGCGGTTGTGGGCCAGGATGTCGTAGCGGCTGTTCTGCAGGCACGCCGGGAACGGCTCGACCTGCTCCAGAACCGCCCGCATCGCCGGAGTGACCGACGGGCACGTGGTCGCCGGTGTCGGGTCGGCGGCCCCGGCCAGCCGGAAGAGGTGGGCGCGCTCGGTGGGGTCGAGCAGCAGCGCGCGGGCCAGCGCGTCGAGGACCTGGACGGAGACCTGGATGTCCCGGGCCTGCTCCAGCCACGTGTACCAGGTGACGCCCACGGCGGAGAGCTGGGCGACCTCCTCGCGGCGCAGCCCCGGCGTCCGGCGCCGGCGGCCGCGGGGCAGGCCGACCTGCTCGGGGGCGATCCGCTCCCGGCGGCTGCGCAGGAACGCCGCCAGCTCGTGCCGCCGGACGTCCGCGTCACCGGGTGTCTCGGGCGGGTGGGCCGCTGTCTCCTGTGCCATGGTCGTCATGCCCTTCAGCCTGCCGCCGCCCGGAGCCTGTTTCCAGGTGGTGCTACTACCAGGATAAGGAAACTCTGGTACCAGTCTGTGCGGCGCCGCAGGCTGATGACGTGACCACGGAATCCCTCACTTCACGTCCCCTCCGCTCCCCCGCCGCCGCGGCTCCCGTGCTCCGCGGGCTCGGACTGTTCACGGTGCTGCTGGCCGCGGCACTCCCGCTCATCGACTTCTTCATCGTGAACGTCGCCCTGCCCACCATCGGCGCCGACCTCGCCGCGAGCGAGTCGGTCCTCGAACTCGTCGTCGCCGGGTACGGGGTGTCGTACGCGGTCCTGCTGGTCCTCGGCGGCCGGCTCGGTGACCTGTTCGGCCGTCGGCGGATGTTCCTCGTCGGCATGGCGGCCTTCGGGCTGACCTCGCTGGCGTGCGGACTGGCGCCCGGGGCCTGGTCGCTGGTCGCGGCCCGGGTCGCCCAGGGCGCGTCGGCCGCCGCGATGCTGCCGCAGGTGCTGGCCACCATCCAGGCGACCACGACCGGCCCCCGGCGGGCGAAGGCCATGGGGCTGTACGGCGCGACCGCCGGGCTGTCCATGGTGGCCGGGCAGATCCTCGGCGGGGTCCTGGTGGCCGCCGACATCGCGGGGACCGGCTGGCGGTCGGTGTTCCTCGTCAACGTGCCGGTCGTCCTCGCCGGGCTGGTCCTGGCGGCCCGCGCGGTCCCCGAGACCCGCTCCACGCGCCCGGAGCCGATCGACGTCCCGGGCACGGTGCTGCTGGCGGCCTCGCTCCTCACGCTGCTCGTCCCGCTCACCGAGGGCCGGGCGGCGGGCTGGCCGCTGTGGACCTGGCTGTCGCTGGTGGCGTTCCCGTTCGCGGCGGCCGCCTTCTACGTCGTGGAGCGGCGGGCCGAACGGGAGGGCCGTACGCCGCTGGTCCCGCCGAGCCTGTTCGCGCTCACCTCCCTGCGCCGCGGGCTGCTGCTGGTGCTGCCGTTCTCCATCGGCTTCAGCGGCTTCATGTTCGTGATCGCGGTGGCGTTGCAGCAGGGCGCCGGACTCGACCCGGTCGCCGCGGGCCTGGCCCTCGCGCCGCTGGCGGTGGTGTTCTTCGTGTTCTCGCTGCTGGGCCCGCGGCTGGTCACCCGGTACGGCACGCGGGTGGTGACGGCGGGCGCCGCGCTCCAGGGGCTGGGCCTGGCGCTGATGGCGCTGGCCGCCTGGCGCTTCTGGCCGGACCTCGGCTTCGTCGAGCTGCTCCCCGGGGCGGCGGTCGCCGGCGCGGGCCAGGCGCTGCAACTCCCCGTCGTCTACCGGGTCATCCTCTCCGAGGTGCCGGCCGCCCGCGCCGGTGTCGGCAGCGGCGTGATGATCACCACTCAGCAGTCGGCGCTGGCACTCGGGGTGGCGACCCTCGGCACGCTGTTCCTGTCCCTGGTCCCGGGGATGGGCATGCGGGACGCCCTGGTCACGACGCTGCTGGTGCAGCTCGCCGGTGTGGTGCTGACCGGCCTGCTGAGTCTCCGGCTGCCGCGCACGGTCGCCTGAGGTATCTCACGGCCTGATAACTCGCGTCCGGGAAAACCCTGTTGATGTTGGTCTTGCAGCACACTCCTTGCTGCGAGCAGACCGGATCCGCCGGGTTCCTGGACGTGGGAGGCGTCATGGCGCAGAGCGACACCAGCAAGGTCAGCCGCTGGGACCAGCACGGCCGGGAACACGTGGTGCGGGTGCGGCGCACGGGCGTGCAGCGCACGATCAGCTGCGACACCTGCGGCTGGCGCAGAGGCGCCCAGTTCCTGCCCTGGCTCAAGGCCGAGGAGCACCTGGCGGAGGCCCACCAGGCGACGGTGGACCCGACGGCGGCGTGAACGGCCGGACGGGCCCTGGTGCGGACGTCCCCTAGTAGAGGATCGAGGGCAGGTACGCCCCGTCGGGCTGGTTGTACAGGCCGATGGTCATCAGGCTCAGCAGCTGCACGATCTTGAGGCCGTTGGACAGGCACCACCTCAGCAGCGCACCGTCGCTCACGGGGACGAGGATGCCCGGGCCGGCGAACTGCGGGGCCGCCGCGATCAGGGCCTGGAGGTCCGGGGTGGTCTCGCCGACGGCGTGCGCGAAGAAGGCCAGGTCGGTGGCGTACCCGGTGACGCGTCCCTCGCGCTCGACGACCCGGGCGGTGCCCTGTTTGAGCCCGTCGGCGACCTCGCCGCCCCGGTCGACGCCGTGGACCTGCCGGCACACGTCGTTGCAGGCGCCGAGGTCCGCGTCCGTGGCCTCCCGCACGGTGTAGCCGGGCAGCGCGCGCCCGATCGGCGGGCCCTGGACGCAGGCGACCGTGGCCCGGTGGACGAAGCCCAGGCTGACGTACAGCGAGAACGACCTGTTGTGGTAGCCGCTCTGCAGCAGCCGGATGCCCGGCGCCCCGCGCTCGTCGGCCCGCCGCATCACGTCCAGCATCAGGCGACGGCCCACGCCCGCGTTCTGCACGGTGGGGTCGACGGTGACGGGACCGACCCCGGCGACGACCGAGCGTTCGTCGAGGAAGTTGCTGCCCACGATCCGCCCGTCGAGCTCGGCGACGACGCTGTAGAAACCGGGGTGCGTCAGGGCTCCCTCGATCACCGCGACACCCACGTCGGGACTCGGGATGTCGGGTGGGAACGCATGCTCCCCGGCGATGCCCGCGAAGGCCTCGTAGCAGATCCTTCCGCACTCTGCGGCATCGTCCGCAGTGCCCGGGCGCAGTACGAGATCCATGATCGCCATCTCCTTCTCAGCGCCCCCGCGAGTCGCCCCACGCCTCCCTTCCCATCTTGTGCCTCAGCCTGCCGGGGCGCACGCGGTGGGTACGGGGATACGGCGAGGTGGGCGGGACGCAGGCGGGGGCGGCCCGGACCGACCCGGGGCACCAGAGTCGCTTCCATCACCGTGGTGAACTGGGTGGAGTCGTTGGTGTTCCCGCCGGTGACCGTGAAGGCCAGCGGTCGGCCAAGAGCGTCGCAGGCGAGGTGGATCTTGCTGGTCGGATCGCCTCGGGAGCGTCCGAGTGCGGGGCCGCGGCGCCCCCTTTCCGGGCTCCGGCGGCGGGTGTGCGGAGTGGCCCACGGGCCGTACCGCTCGGGGACATCCCGCCAAGCGGCCCCAGCGCGGACCCACACGATCCCATTCGGAACAGGCTGGCCGTCCAGCCGCTTTCGCCCCCTGATCGACGTAGGCAGAAGCGACCGGATGAACTCCCACTCGCCATCGGACAGTTCATGACGGCGCGTCAAGGCTGCCGCATCCGAGCGGGCGAAGTACGTCGGCTGCGACCCAGGCGCCACGCGACGAGGGGCCGTGCACGGTCTGCCAGGCCCGAACCGCTCCGGCAGGTCCCTCCAGGGCACCCCGGTGCGGAACTTGAACACGATCCCTTCGAGGACTGACGATGATCCCGCCACCTGCCCCGGGCACGACCCGCTCGGATCAGGAGAAATCCGGAACGGCCCCTTCGTCATGGCCCGAACTATCCCCGGCCCGGATATGCCTACGCCGCTCTGCGGGCCAGTTGCGGGAGGGCGCTGCGAGAGCGACGCTGGTAGCGGAGATTCGATGTCCCGTGCGGTCACCCGCAGAAGGTTGAACGTCACCCTTCCTCCTGGCCCGTTCCACCAGCCAAAGGGGCTCGCATCAGCATTCGGTCACGTCTTCCCTGTTTTTTCATGCCTGACTCCAAGCCGAATGGGTTCTTCCCGAGTTGAGGTGAGTTTCATGGGCTGGAGTGCTTGGATCCCGATGTCCGCACCGTCCGGAGGAATCGTCGGCCGCCCCGCTTCGGTCGCAAGGAGCGACGGCATCATCAACATCTACGTGCGCGGCACCGACAACGCGCTGTGGCAGCGTGCCTATTTCGGGGTGCAGTGGCATGGCTGGGGGCGGCACGGCGATGGCATGCAGCTGACCTCGTCGCCCGCCGTCGCGTCCATGGGAATCGACCATGAGCACGTGTTCGTCCGTGGAGCCGACGGACATCTGCACCACAAGTTCTGGAAAGCCGCCTCGGGCTGGTCGCCCTACTTCGACCTCGGCGCGCCGCCCGGGGGATTCAAGGGCAGTCCGGCGACGGTCTCGCGGAACTCCCAGGTGGCCAACGTCTACGTGCGCGGAAACGACGACGCGCTGTGGCAGCTCCCCTGGTTCAACAGCACTTGGCACCCGTGGGCCCGGCACAACGACGGTATGGTGCTCGCCTCCGATCCGACCGCCGGATCGATGGGCCCCAACCACGAGCACGTCTTCGTCCGAGGCACCGACGGCAACGTGCACCACAAGTTCTGGCAGGCGGGGCCCGGCTGGTCGGGGTATTTCAATCTCGGTGCCCCCTCCGGGGGTTTCCGCGGTGGTCCGAGCACCATTTCGCGCAATCCCCAGGTGGCCAACGTCTATGTGCGCGGAAACGACGACGGCCTGTGGCAGCTCGCCTGGTACGACAACAGCTGGCACCCCTGGGGCCGGCACGCCGACGGCGCGATCAGCGCGGAGGTCGCGCTGGCGTCGACGAGCGCGCAGCGTGAACAGGTCTTCGCGCGCGGACTGGACGCGAACGTATGGCAGCGGTGGTGGGTGCCACGGATCCCGACGATCGACGTCAACCTCATCTCGGTCGGGCTGGACAATTTCACCGCGGCGAACATCGAACAGATGCTGAACTCGCTCACCGCCACGGGGCAGATCTACTGCCAGGCCGACTTCAATGTCGGCACCGTGCGCCGCTACGTCATCTCCGCGGCGGACGCGGGCGCGCTGGAGATCATCGACAGTGCGGCGGAAGCCGAGCAGTTGACGGACGAGTGGACCGTACCGAACGCCGCGCTGGATGTGTTCGTGGTGCGTTCGATGAACGGCGCCGACGGCTGGTCGGCGGTCGGCGGACCGTGCGACAAGAACGCCGGTGGCAGTGTGATGACCGGAACCGTGGTCTCGCTCAACGGCGATCTCGGCAACAGCGGGAACACGTTCGCGCACGAACTCGGCCACTATCTCGGCCTGGACCACATCGCGGACGCGGACAACTTCATCGGGAACAACGGTTCCTCCAACAGCAACACGAGGATCCTCGCCTGGCAGGGCGACCTGATGAAGAAGCACTGCATGGTCGTCCACATATGAAGTAGGAGCGGACATGTCAAGCGAACTGTCTCCACCGGTGGCTCAGATCCTGCGCGGCGAGCACACCCCCGACCCGGCCTCGGTCGCACAGCTCCCGCCGGACGACAGCGCCCAGCTGGCCGCTATCGCGCGCGGCGAGTCGCGTGCCGCGCTGCGCGTGAAGGCCCTTTCGTGCTTCACCGGCACCGCGGAGGGCGGGGAGCTGTTCCGTGCGGCGCTGGAGGACCGCGACGCCGACGACACCGTCCGCGCCGCTGGCGCGACACTGCTGTCCAGGACGGACGGCACCGCCGAAACCGATCTGCTGGCGGCCCTGCCGGACGAGCCGTCCGCGGTCGTCCGGCACAAGATCGTGGCCGGGCTGGCACGGATCGGAGCCGAGCAGGCCGTTCCCGCGCTCACCGACATGCTCGACGACGCACCGGCGGACCTGCACGATCACGTCGCCTTCGCCAGGTCGGTCGTGGCGTACCGGCTCGGCCACACGGGGTTCGAGCTGCCGGGCGTCCGCCCGGAGGACGTCCTCCCCGCGCCGGCCCCACCGCAGCCCGCCGAGGTGGGGCAGGCCGATCCCGCCCCGGTCGGCACCGCTTCGAAGGTGGCGGCGGACGTGGCGTCCGACAATTACGGGCTACCGCTCGACAGCAGCCCGGTCACCACGGTCCGGTGCGGGGCGCGGACCTACGCGGTGATCGTGAACGCCGACGTCTTCGCACCGTACTCCAGGCTGGAACGTCCTGCGGTCGCCGGGCTGGTCGCGAGCAGGGCGCCCGTCGACGGGTCGTATCACACGAGCATGATCGTGCTGTGCCACCCCGACGGCGCCTCGGGCCTCCACATCGCGGTGCACCACCCGAGTGGGCCGGCCCGGTACGTCGGTTCTGGAACGCGCTCCGAGACCGGCATCGAGTTCGAGCTCGCGGCGGTGCGCGGTCCGGGCGCCGTCGAGACGACGATCACCGGCGTGTGCGGGCGCGACGGCTTCACCGAGTTCGCGTTCACCACGGGGCGCGCGCTGCCCGCGAAGGCGCCGACGCCCGTCGAGGAGTGACAGATCACTCACGTGGTGGCGGTCGGCGGTCGCATCGTCCAGGTGACCGCTGATCCGTCCGAGCCCGGCGGCGAAGCGCATCCCCACGGTGATCGCCTAGGGCCGCAGGCCTCGCACCAGCAGGTCGACGAGCGAGGCGAAGTCGGCCTCGGCCCCGGGCTCTTCCCACTCCCGCGCGTAGCAGGGGTCGTGGAAGCGCCCCGTCGCCTGGAAGACCGCGCGGGCCGTGGCCTCCGGGTCGGTGGCGGTGAAGTCGCCGGTCTCGACTCCGGCCTGGATGATGCGGGTCAGCTGGGACGTCAGGTCGGCGATGTGCTCGCCCACCGCCGTGCCGTTCTCGTCCGTGAGGACCGTGTAGGTGGCGAACAGCTCCGGGTCACCGCCCGCCTTGCGGCGCTTCGCGGCGAACAGGGTGGCGAGCCAGTCCCGCAGCCGGGTCTCCGGGGCGCGGTCCGCGGCGGCGATCCCGGACAGCTCCCCGGACGTGCGGTCCAGCCAGCGTTTGGTGACGGCCTCGCGCAGCGCCGCCTTGGTGCGGAAGTGACGGTAGACGCTGCCGTGGCTGACGCCGAGCGCGCGGGCCACGTCCACCACGGTGGCCTTGGCCGGGCCGTGGCGGCGCAGCACCTCCTCGGTCGCCTCGAGGATGCGCTCGGCGGTCAGGATCTCGCTGGTCGGTGCCATGCCCCTGACCGTACCTGGAGCCCGCTTCAGCTCTCGAGGTGTGCCATCTGGGCCGCCGGGTAGCGATCGCCGGCGGCGGCGCCGGGCGGTACGGCCTCCTCGATCGCGGTCAGGTCGGCCGCGTCCAGCGTCACCTCCAGCGCGCCCAGCGCCTCCGTGAGCCGGTCGCGGCGGCGGGCGCCGACAAGGGGCACGATGTCCTCGCCGCGGGAGAGCACCCAGGCGATGGCGATCTGCGCGACGCTGACGCCCTTCTGCTCGGCGATCTTCCGCAGCGCCTCGACGAGGTCCAGGTTGTGCCGGAGGTTGTCCCCCTGGAAGCGCGGGGACATCGCCCGGAAGTCGCCGGCCCCGAGCTGCCGGTCGGCGGTGAAGTGGCCGGAGATCAGGCCCCGGGAGAGCACGCCGTACGCCGTGATGCCGATGCCCAGCTCGCGCGTGGTGGGGAGGATCTCCTCCTCGATGCCGCGCGAGATCAGGGAGTACTCGATCTGGAGGTCGGAGACCGGCGCGGTGGCGGCGGCCCGCCGGATCGTCTCGGCGCCGACCTCACTGAGGCCGATGTGCCGCACGTACCCCTTCTCGACCAGTTCCGCGATCGCGCCGACCGTCTCCTCGATCGGCACGTCGGGGTCGAGGCGGGCGATGCGGTAGACGTCGATGTGGTCGACGCCGAGCCGCTGGAGGGAGTACGCGGCGAAGTTCTTCACGGCGGCCGGCCGGCCGTCGTAGCCGGACCAGCCGCCGTCCGGGTCGCGCAGGGCGCCGAACTTCACGCTGACCAGGGCCTGTTCGCGCCGGGCGGCGGGGGCCGCGCGCAGGGCCTCGCCGATCAGCATCTCGTTGTGGCCCATGCCGTAGAAATCGCCGGTGTCCAGCAGGGTGACGCCCGCTTCGAGCGCCGCGTGGATGGTCGCGACGGACTCGGCCCGGTCCGCCTCGCCGTACAGCGCGGACATGCCCATGCAGCCGAGACCGAGGGCGGAGACCTGGGGTCCGGTGGTTCCGAGGGTTCGGGTTCGCATCGTCATGGCGTCCACTGTGCCATGACAGCTGACAGATTTCAATATCTGTCATTCGATACTTGTCAGCCCCTTCGCGACCTCGCCGCAGACGCAGCGGTGCCGGGCCCCTCCGTGGAGGAACCCGGCACCGGTGTGTGGACGAAAAGCGATCAGCAGCCGACCAGGCGGGCCGCCAGGTAGCCCTCGATCTGGTCGAGGGAGACGCGCTCCTGCTTCATCGAGTCACGCTCGCGGACGGTGACCGCGTTGTCCTCCAGCGTGTCGAAGTCGACGGTCACGCAGAACGGCGTGCCGATCTCGTCCTGGCGGCGGTAGCGGCGGCCGATCGCGCCGGCGTCGTCGAAGTCGATGTTCCAGTGCTGGCGCAGCGCCTGGGCGAGGCCCTTGGCCTTCGGGGACAGCTCCGGGTTCCGGGACAGCGGCAGCACCGCGACCTTCACCGGGGACAGGCGCGGGTCGAGGCGCAGCACCGTGCGCTTCTCCATCTTGCCCTTGGCGTTGGGCGCCTCGTCCTCGATGTAGGCGTCCAGGAGGAACGCCAGCATCGCGCGGCCGACACCGGCCGCGGGCTCGATGACGTACGGCGTCCAGCGCTCGCCGGCCTCCTGGTCGAAGTAGGTGAGGTCCTGGCCGGAGGCCTTGGAGTGGGCGCCGAGGTCGTAGTCGGTGCGGTTGGCGACGCCCTCCAGCTCACCCCACTCACTGCCGCCGAACTGGAAGCGGTACTCGATGTCGGCGGTGCGCTTGGAGTAGTGGGAGAGCTTCTCCTTCGGGTGCTCGTACCACCGCATGTTCTCCTCGCGCAGGCCGAGACCGGTGTACCAGTTCCAGCGCTGCTCCATCCAGTACTCCTGCCACTTCTCGTCCTCGCCCGGCTTGACGAAGAACTCCATCTCCATCTGCTCGAACTCGCGGGTGCGGAAGATGAAGTTGCCGGGCGTGATCTCGTTGCGGAAGGACTTGCCCATCTGGGCGATGCCGAACGGCGGCTTGCGGCGCGAGGTGGTCTGCACCTGGGAGAAGTTGGTGAAGATACCCTGCGCGGTCTCGGGCCGGAGGTAGGCGACGGAGCCGGAGTCCTGGGTCGGGCCGAGATGGGTGGACAGCAGGCCCGAGAACTGCTTGGGCTCGGTGAACTGGCCCTTGTTGCCGCAGTTCGGGCAGTTGACGTCGGCCAGGCCGTTCTCCGGCAGGCGCTTGTGCTTGGCCTCGTAGGCCTCCTCCAGGTGGTCCGCGCGGAACCGCTTGTGGCAGGAGGTGCACTCGGTCAGCGGGTCCGTGAAGGTGGCGACGTGGCCGGAGGCGACCCAGACCTCGGGGGCCAGGATCACGGACGAGTCGATACCGACGACGTCCTCGCGCGACGTCACCATGTAGCGCCACCACTGGCGCTTGAGGTTCTCCTTGAGCTCGACACCCAGGGGGCCGTAGTCCCAAGCGGCGCGCTGACCGCCGTAGATCTCACTACAGGGGAATACGAAGCCACGGCGCTTGCTCAGGCTGACGATGGTGTCGATCTTGTCGGCGGCCACGGTGCTCTCTTCATTACGACGACGGGCGACGAAGCGAGTTGCTTCCAGCGAATGCTTCAGGTTACCGGCGGGGGCGCCCCCTCAATCAAATCGCTCCCCCTCCCGCGACCGCCAGACCCCCTCCACGGAACCCGCTCAGCTGGTTTGTTGACAACGGTTTCCATATTTGTTGAAAATGAGTGTCATGAACGTACGACGACGCCTCATATCCGCCACCGCGGTCACCGCGGCCACCGCTCTCGGCCTCGGTGCTCTCTCCGCCTGCTCCAGCGACAGCGCGGCGACGGGCAACACGGACAAGTTCGACGTCGTCGCGTCGTTCTACCCGATGGCGTTCCTCGCCGAGCAGATCGGCGGCGACCACGCGAACGTCACCAGCCTGACCGAGCCCGGCCAGGAGCCGCACGACCTGGAGATCAGCACCAAGCAGCGGGCGCAGCTGGAAGAGGCGGACGCGGCGCTCTTCCTCAAGGGCCTCCAGCCCGCCGTCGACGAGGCGGTCTCGCAGACCGGCATCAAGACGAAGATCGACGCGGCCACGCTGACCACCCTCGAGGACCACGGCAGCACCGAGCACGAGCACGCGGGCGAGGAGGGCCACGCCGAGGAGAAGGGCCACGCCGAGGAGGAGGAGCACGCCCGCGACCCGCACATCTGGCTGGACCCGGTGAAGTACGCCGAGGTCGCCGAGGGCGTGGGCAAGGCCTTCGAGAAGGCCGACCCGGACCACGCCGCCGACTACAAGAAGAACACCGCGGCCCTGGTCAAGAAGCTGAACGGCCTCAACGGCGAGTTCGAGAACGGCCTGAAGAACACCAAGACCAAGGTCTTCTTCACCAACCACGCCGCCTTCGGCTACCTCGCCGAGCGCTACGGCCTCACCCAGGAGGCCATCTCCGGCCTCGACCCCGAGAGCGAGCCCAGCGGCGCCCGGGTCAGGGAGCTCCAGCAGGAGGCCAAGGCCGACGGCGTCACCACCGTCTTCTACGAGACACTGGTCTCCGACAAGACCGCGAAGACCCTCGCCAAGGACGCGAAGCTCAAGACGGACGTCCTCGACCCGCTCGAGGGCATCACCGACAAGTCCCGCGGCGACGACTACTTCCAGGTCATGGAAGCCAACCTCAAGGCCCTTCAGGCGGCCCTGGGAGCGAAGTGATCGACCCATCGGAGGACGGCATGACCGAGCCCGTCGTATCCCTGCGCGGCGTCCGCGCGGACCTGGGCTCGCGCCCCGTCCTGCGCGGCATCGACCTCACCGTGCACCACGGTGAGGTCGTCGCGCTGCTCGGCGCGAACGGCTCCGGCAAGTCCACGGCCGTGCGCAGCATCATCGGCCAGGTGCAGACCGGCGCCGGCGAGATCGAGCTGTTCGGCACGGACCGCAGGCGGTTCCGCGACTGGCACCGCGTGGGCTACGTCCCGCAGCGCACCACGGCCGCCGGGGGCGTGCCCGCCACGGTGACCGAGGTGGTCTCCTCGGGCCGCCTGTCCCGGGCCCGCTTCGGCGTGCTGCGCAAGGCGGACCACGCGGCCGTGCGCGCGACCCTGGAGCTCGTCGGCATGGCGGACCGGGCCAAGGACTCGGTCAACGCCCTCTCGGGCGGCCAGCACCAGCGCGTCCTGATCGCCCGCGCGCTCGCCTCCGAGCCCGAACTGCTGATCATGGACGAGCCGATGGCAGGCGTCGACCTGGCCAGCCAGGAGGTCCTCGCGCACACGCTGCGCGAGCAGGTCTCCCAGGGCACGACCGTGCTGCTCGTGCTGCACGAACTGGGCCCCCTGGAGCCCCTCATCGACCGGGCGGTCGTCCTGCGCGACGGCTGCGTCGTGCACGACGGACCGCCCCCGAAGGCGGTCGGGCAGCACGCCCTGCCCGGCCACGACCACGTACACCCGCACGCACCCGCGGGCCACGAACCGATCCGCACGGGACTGCTGAGCTGATGGAGATCCTCGACTACGCCTTCATGCAGCGGGCGCTGCTCGCCGCCGTCCTGGTCGGCATCACGGCCCCCGCGGTGGGGATCTACCTGGTCCAGCGCCGCCAGGCCCTGATGGGCGACGGCATCGGCCACGTGGCGATGACCGGCGTCGGCCTCGGCTTCCTGCTGACCTGGTCCCCGGTGTGGATGGCGACCCTCGTCTCCGTCATCGGCGCGGTCCTCATGGAGCTGATCCGCTGGTACGGCAGGACCCGCGGCGACATCGCCCTCGCGATGCTGTTCTACGGCGGCATGGCCGGCGGTGTGATGTTCATCAACCTCGCGCCGACGGGCTCCAACGCCAACCTGACGTCGTACCTCTTCGGCTCCCTGTCGACGGTGTCCGAGTCGGACGTCACGGCGATCTGCATTCTGGCCGCCTTCGTCGTCCTGGTCACCCTCGGCCTGCGCCGGCAGCTGTTCGCGGTCAGCCAGGACGAGGAGTTCGCCCGGGTGACGGGCCTGCCGGTGCGCGCCCTGAACCTGCTGACGGCGATCACCGCGGCCGTCACGGTGACGGTGGCGATGCGCGTGGTCGGCCTGCTCCTGGTCAGCGCGCTGATGGTGGTGCCCGTCGCGGCCGCCCAGCAGATCGGCCGCAGCTTCGCCGCGACCTTCGTGATCGCCGTGGCCATCGGCGTGAGCGTGACGATCGGCGGCACGGTCACCTCGTACTACCAGGACGTCCCGCCCGGCGCGACGATCGTGCTGCTCACCATCGGCGCCTTCGTCGTGCTGACGGCGCTCGCGACCCCGCTGGCCCGCCGCCGCGCCCGCGCCCGGAGCGCCGCCGACCCCGCCCACGACCCTGCCGAGTGCGCGATTCCGGGCACCCGGAAGACGACCGACGAAGTCGGCGTCTGACCGCCCCCACCCCGGACTGGCACAATGGCCCGGGCAAGGCAGACGTGAGGAGGCAACGGTGACGACCGCTGGACCGTCCGTGAAGGGCCGCGCCACCAGGCAGCGTGCCGCCGTGGCGGCGGCCCTGGACGAGGTCGACGAGTTCCGCAGCGCGCAGGAACTGCACGACATGCTCAAGCACAAGGGCGACTCGGTCGGGCTCACCACGGTCTACCGCACCCTGCAGTCCCTCGCCGACGCCGGCGAGGTCGACGTCCTGCGCACCGCCGACGGCGAGTCCGTCTACCGCCGCTGCTCCACCGACGACCATCACCACCACCTGGTGTGCCGCGGCTGCGGCAAGGCCGTCGAGGTGGAGGGCCCGGCCGTGGAGAAGTGGGCGGAGGCCATCGCCGCGGAGCACGGCTTCGTGAACGTGGCCCACACGGTGGAGATCTTCGGGACGTGCGCGGACTGCGCGGCAAAGACGGCTTAAGGGGTTCGGGGGCGCACAGCGCCCCCGAATGCTTCTACTGCTGCTTGCCCTCCATGGCCAGCAGTTCCTCGTTCGGGATGGCGCCGCCGAAGCGGCGGTCCCGCGAGGCGAACTCCAGGCAGGCCCGCCACAGGTCGCGGCGGTCGAAGTCCGGCCACAGCACGTCCTGGAAGACCATCTCGGCGTACGCGCTCTGCCAGATCAGGTAGTTGGAAGTGCGCTGCTCACCGCTCGGACGCAGGAACAGGTCCACGTCCGGCATGTCCGGGTAGTACATGTACTTCGCGAAGGTCTTCTCGTTGACCTTCGACGGGTCGAGCTTCCCGGCCTTCACATCGGCCGCGAGCGCCTGCGCCGCGTCGGCGATCTCGGCGCGCCCGCCGTAGTTCATGCAGAAGTACAGCGTGAGCTTGTCGTTGCCCTTGGTCTGTTCCTGGGCGATCTGGAGTTCCTTGGCGACCGAGCGCCACAGCTTGGGCATACGGCCCACCCAGCGCACCCGGATGCCCAGCTCGTCCAGCTGGTCGCGGGTCTTGCGGATGAAGTCCCGGTTGAAGTTCATCAGGAAGCGCACCTCTTCCGGTGACCGCTTCCAGTTCTCGGTGGAGAAGGCGTACAGGGAGATGGCGCCCACGCCCATCTCGATGGCGCCCTGGAGCACGTCGAGCACCCGCTCGGCGCCGACCTTGTGCCCCTCGGTGCGCGGCAGGCCCCGCTCCTTCGCCCACCGCCCGTTGCCGTCCATGACGATCGCCACATGCTGTGGTACGAGCTCTCCGAGCTTCGGCGGCCGCGCGCCGGACGGGTGGGGCTCCGGCGTCCTGTACTCCCGGCGCTGCCGCCCCAGGATCCCGCGTACGGCCATGTGTTTCTCGTCTCCTCGTGCTTGCTTGCTTCGCTTACTTCTCCACGTAGCGCAGGGA
This sequence comes from Streptomyces sp. NPDC016851, assembly GCF_055562795.1. Classification (NCBI taxonomy): domain Bacteria; kingdom Bacillati; phylum Actinomycetota; class Actinomycetes; order Kitasatosporales; family Streptomycetaceae; genus Streptomyces; species Streptomyces sp. NPDC016851. Next base: position 143,379 of record NZ_JBVHEP010000005.1, on the reverse strand, counting down.
GCGCAGCCCGCGCTCCATGTGCCAGTGCAGATACGCGGACACCAGCCCGCTGCCCTCCCGGACGTAGCGCGCCTCGCAGGCGTCCGCCGTCTCCCAGTCTCCCGTAAGCAGCGCACCGAGGAGTTCCAGGGCCTGGGGCGAGGGTACGACGCTGCCGGGCACCCGGCAGTCGACGCAGACAGAACCGCCCGAGGCGACGGAGAAGAACCGGTTGGGCCCGGGCATACCGCATTTCGCGCAGTCGGTGAAGCTCGGGGCGTAGCCGTTGACGGCGAGGGAGCGGAGCAGGAACGCGTCCAGCACCAGATGCGGCGCGTGCTCCCCGCGGGCGAGGGTCCGCAGCCCGCCGACGAGCAGCAGGTACTGCTGTACGGCCGGCTCGCCCTCGTGGTCGGTGAACCGCTCGGCGGTCTCCAGCATGGCCGTGCCCGCGGTGTACCGCGCGTAGTCGGTGACGATCCCGCCGCCGTAGGGGGCGATGGTCTCGCTCTGCGTGCACAGCGGCAGCCCGCGTCCGACCAGCTCGCTGCCCTTGGAGAAGAACTGCACGTCGACGTGGGAGAAGGGTTCGAGGCGCGCACCGAACTTCGATTTCGTCCGGCGCACGCCCCTGGCCACCGCCCGTACCCGTCCGTGACCGCGGGTGAGCAGCGTGATGATCCGGTCCGCCTCACCCAGCTTCTGGGTGCGCAGCACGATGCCGTCGTCGCGGAACAGACTCATGGCGCCATTCTCGCAGGGTCATCGCGTCAAGGGACCTCGCCCCTGCTGCGGGCGTTGGCGTACGCCGTCGCCGCGCGCAGCCGCTCGGCCGGGGTGGCGTGCCGGACGGCACCGGGGTCGGCGTCCCACTCCTTCCCGCCGCCGTACGGCCTCAGCTGTACATAGGGCCCCTCATGCCCCATGACGATGCCGATGCGGCCGCTGCGGGTGTCCACGACGTACGCGCCGACCGGAGGCTTCATCGCGGCACCGCCGCGAGCCGCCGGGCGGTCCGAGCAGAACACCGGCCCAATTCCACGAGCGGACAGGGGACTTCCCGCACAAGATTCACCGGGTGAAGCCCCGGTGACGTCAGGACAATTCCGGCCTCGGCGAGTTCTGCCCGCAATTCTTTCACCGCATCCTCCGCTTCTTCGGCGCAGAGCGCCGAGTGTCGTGCCTCCACCGTGCTCCCCCTCCTTTCGGAGTTTCACTCTTCGCATCCCTTCGGTGACTCTCCGCGCCTACACTCGGGAGGGGTCTGTGCCCTACAACTGCGGCGCAGCACAAAGGGGTTCGGCAAAGACGAAAAGCTGATCGGTGAAAAGCGGCATGCGGATTACTTCGCGCCTACGATCCCGCTGCATGGAACAGACGTGGACCATGCGCCCGGCCGGGCCGGCGGATGTCGAGCCGATAGCGGAACTGCGGGCGGTGGTGATGCGCCCGGACCTGGAGCGCCTGGGCCGCTATGACGAACACCGGGTCAGACAGCGCCTGCGCGACGGTTTCTCCGCCCGGCACACCTCGGTCATCGAGGCCGACGGCTCCTTCGCGGGCAGCGTCGCCCTGCGCCCGTCCGGGACCGACGAGAACGGCCGCTGGCTGGAGCACTTCTATATCGCCCCGGCTCTCCAGGGCCGGGGTCTGGGAGCGGCGGTCCTGCGCATGCTGCTGACCCGGACCGACGCGGACGGCGCGCTCGTCCGCCTGAACGTCCTGCAGGGCAGTCCGGCCCGGCGTCTCTACGAGCGCCACGGCTTCACGGTCGCATCCCAGGACCCGGTCGACGTCTTCATGCTGCGGCTGCCGGGCTCCGGCCCCGCAGGGGTGTGAAGCGGCCGCCCAGGCCCGGCCGGGCCTGGGCGGCGGCGTGCAGACGGTCTCGGGGACGGCCTCCTGGGCATCCGGCCCAGGTCGGGTGTCCGGGCCGGGTCGGGCGTCCGGGCCGGGTCGGGCGTCCGGGCCTGATCGGACGTTCACCGTGGCGGCCGGTGCCTACCCCGGCTGCCCGGCGCGGTGGCCCGCCGCCCCGTATCGGCGGGCCACCGCGTGGAACGCCTCCTTCGGCTCCCAGTGCCAGCCGGAGGCGGGGTCGTCCGGGCGGTCCTTGATCGCCTTCGTGATGGAGTACGCCGCGATGTCGAGGTCGAGGCGGGGTTCGTCCGGGCGGTGCGGGGCGTCCGCGCTGAGGAACTCGAAGGTCATCGCCGCGTACAGGCCCATCGACTCGAAGACGTCCAGCAGGTCGCCCACGTAGTCGGCCTGGACGCGCTCGCTGCGGACCAGGTCGCCCTTGATCTCCGGCGGCTCCTTGTCGTAGTCGACGACGTCCCAGCCCATGCCGCCGGCATCGGGCGCGCCGACGTAGGCGCACGTGCCGAACTCGGTGATGGCGAGCGGCTTTCCCCACCGCAGGTACTGCTTCAGCTCCCGGACGTACTCGGACCGCTTCGGGAAGTACGAGTAGTAGTCGATGCCGACGATGTCGAAGAGGTTCCAGTCCGGGTCGTCGATGGACTGGGCGGCGGCGTAGCTGAGGTTGCCCTTGAACACGGAGCGGCCGGTCTTCGCGGCCTTCGCCGTGAAGTCGGCGAGGCGGCGCAGCGTCCGGGGCCAGTCGACGGTGCCGTTCTGCAGGTGCCTGATGCGTTCCAGGGCCGTCTCGCCCGGCAGGATGCCGGGGACGAACAGCCAGAACTCGCAGCCGACGCTGAGGTCGACGCTCGCTCCCTGCCGGCGGAGCCGCTCCGCGAACCGGCCGGTTTCGGCCAGGTGATCCAGGATGTCCCGCTGCGGGGCGTCTCCGAGCGTCGGCTGCAACCAGACGTGCAGCCCGCGTTCGGCGGCCTCGGCGGCGGTGGCGGTGAGCCGCTCGACGCCGTCCCCGGTGACATCGATGGTGTCGGCGTGCAGGTCGTCCCGGATGGCCCGGACATCGGCCCGCATCCGGCGAGCGCTCCACGCGGTCCCCGGCGTCTCGCCCTCCCCGACCGTGTAGACGACGCCCCGCCGGCGCAGTCCCCTGCCGTGCCGGGGCTCCGTCGCCCGGGCCTGTCCGGCCGGTCCCAGTGCCCCGGCGGCCCCCACCGCCGCCGCTCCGGCCAGGAACTGTGCCCGGCTGATCCTCTTGGTCTGTTTGGTCCCCTTGGTCTCTTCCATGCCGTTCACTGTGCCGAGCAGGCACCCGGCCCCGCTGTCGGCCGTCGGTCTACGGCGGCGCGACCAAGGTATGAGGCGGTACGCCGAAGGAAGGGCTCCCCCCTCGGCTCATCCCTCACCGAACCGGCGTACGTACCGCCGCTGCCAGGGCGTTTCCACCGCATGCCGGTCGTAGTGCCGGCGCACGTACGCCACCGCCTCCTCGGCGGGTACGCCGTCCAGGACCGCGAGGCAGGCCAGGGCCGTGCCCGTGCGGCCGCGTCCTCCGCCGCAGGCGATCTCCACGCGCTCCCCGGCGGCCCGTTCCCAGGCGGCGGCCAGTACCTCGCGGGCGGCTGCCCGGTCCGACGGGAGGCGGAAGTCGGGCCAGCGGATCCAGCACGCCTCCCAGGGAACCTCGGGCGGCTGCCGGCCGAGCAGGTAGACACCGTAGGAGGGGTGGGGCGCGCCGGGGTCCATGGGGTGGCGGAGACCTCGTCCCCGTACCAGTCGCCCGGAAGGCAGTCTCAGGATGCCGGCGCCACGCTCACTCCACAGCTCGCTCACGCCCCTCATCATGCTCCGCAACTCGCCGGCCCGGGAGCGGAATCAGCCCACTCCCCGCGACTCCTGCGCCGCCCGCGCCTCGATCCCCCGGAAGTGCACCGCCATCGCCCGCTGCGCGCCCTCGGCGTCGCGGGCGCGCAGGGCGGTGACGATGTCGCGGTGGCGGCGGACCGTGACCTCGGGAGACGGGTCGTCGGTCCAGCCGCGGGCGCCGGAGACCCGGCGGAAGACCGTCCAGAACGCGCCGAGGAGCTGCGGCACCAGCGCGTTGCCGAGGGAGGCGTACAGGATCTCGTGGAACTCGCGGTCCAGCTCCGGGAAGGAGCGCCCCGTGCCGCCCGCGCGCTCCATGCGGGTCACCACGCCCTCCAGCCGGTCCAGTTCGGCCTCCGTGACCGTCGCGGCGACCCGGCGGATCAGGCCCTCCTCCAGTACCTCGCGGACCTGGAGGATCTCGGCGAGGGCGCCGGGGTCGTCGTCGTGCCGGGCCAGGGTGCGGAAGGTCAGCCCGTCGACGAGGGGGGTGAGGGAGGCCTGGCCGACGTAGGTGCCGTAGCCGTGTCTGATCTCGACGATGTCGAGGGCCTGGAGGGCTTTGAGGGCCTCGCGGACGGAGTTGCGGCTGACGCCGAGGCCCGCCATGAGTTCGGCCTCGGTGGGCAGCGGCGCACCGGCGGTGAGTCTGCGGTCGAGGATGAGCTGCACGACCTGGCGTTGTATCCGGCTGGTCCTGGGCTCCTCGGACATGCGCCGCATCGTACGCGCCCCGGACATCCCACGTCCCACTTCCGGCGGTACCCGGCACGGACCTGTCCTGATAGCTCGTCAACTCGTGCCGTCCGCAGTGTCATTGGTCCGACCTGTGGCAGATACGCCATTCGTGTGCGATCCCTTGACCGCCCCCACGGCCCCTCCTATGGTCGCGCTGACCGCAGGACGTAGGACGTCGTATCTCCTCTGCCAGTCCCTTCCCCCCCAGACCTCTCGCTGGAGGACCCGTGCGCGACGTGACCCCTGATGTGCCGGCGCCGCACCGCCGGACCTTCCTGAAGTACACGGGCGCGCTGGGCGCGGCCGCCGCCGTCTCCGCGTCGCTGTCGGCCTGTTCGTCGGGGCCGGAGTCCACCAACGACACCGGTGGCGGCGGCAGCGGGGCGAACCGGACGCTGACGGCGGTGATCGGCTACGGCAACGACGGCAGCTGGGATCCCACCCAGACGGCGTCCGCGTTCTGCATGGCCGCCAACAACCACATCTACGAGGGCCTGCTCGACACCGACCCGATCTCCCGCGAGCCGTACGCGGCCCTGGCGACCGAGGTGCCGAAGGACCCGGGCAGTACGTCCTGGAGGTTCACGCTGCGGGCGGGCGCGAAGTTCCACGACGGCAAGCCCGTCACCGCCGACGACGTGGTCTTCGTCTTCGAGCGGATCCTCGACCCGGACACCCAGACCCTCGCCAAGGGCTTCTTCGCGAGCTGGCTGAAGGAGGTCCGCAAGATCGACGGGCGGACCGTGGAGCTGGTGCTCAAGTTCCCGTTCCCGGACGGGCTTTCACGGCTGACCCTCGCCAAGGTCATGCCGAAGCACGTGTTCTCGAAACCCGGCGCCTGGGACGAGGCCATCAAGGGCAAGGCGATCGGCTCGGGGCCGTACCGGCAGACCGCGCACCACCCTAAGTCGAACACGACCTTCGAGGCGTTCGACGGCTACAACGGCCCGCGCAAGCCGGCCTTCCGGAAGATGAACTGGCTGACGATCGTGGACGCGGCACCCCGCGTCGCGAAGATCTCGGGGTCGAGCGCCGGCGCGCAGATCGCGGACAACATCCCGTACGCCAACATCGCGCAGTTGGAGAGCAGCGGGCTGACCGTCGCCGGCGGGGCCGGGATGAACAACCTGTTCCTGATGTTCAACACCAAGCACAAGCCCTTCGACGACGTGCGCGTACGCCAGGCCCTGCACTACGCCATCGACACCGGGAAGATGGTGGAGGTCGCGCTCAAGGGCCACGGGAAGCCGTCGAGTTCCTTCCTCGACGAGAGCAACCCGTCCTACCGCCGGGCGAAGACCGTGTACGACTACGACCCGGACAAGGCGAAGGCGCTGCTGAAGCAGGCCGGCGTCAAGGGGCTGAGCATCGACATCCTCGCGGTGAACGTGAGCTGGATCGTCGACTGCCTGCCCACCATCAAGGCGTCCTGGGACGCGATCGGTGTGAAGACGACCCTGTCCCCGCAGGAGACCACGGCCGTGTTCACGAAGATGGACCAGAAGCAGGACTACCAGGTCGTCGCCGCCGCCTCGAACCCCAACCAGTTCGGCCTCGACGCCGACCTGATCATGCACTACAACTACGGGCCCGAGAACCTGTGGATGCAGTACACGCGGTGGGCGGGCAACCCCGTCGCCAAGGCGCTCTTCAGGGACATGGACCGGGCCACCCGGGAGCCGGATCCCGAGAAGAAGAAGGCGATGGTCCAGGACTACATCGACGTCGTCGCCGAACAGGCCGTGCTCTACCCGGTCGTCCACAACGAGCTGATGACGGCCTGGGACCCGAAGCGGCTCAGCGGCATAAGGGCACAGCCCTACCCCGGCATCAACCTCCTCCAGGCCAAGTGGGCCTAGCGGCATGACGGCAGTCCTGCGGATCCTGCTGCGCCGCGTCGCCCTGCTCGTGCCGCTGATGCTCGGCATCGTGCTGTTCGTGTTCCTGGTGATGCGGTTCTCGGACGTCGACCCGGCGTCCGCGTTCTTCCAGGGCGCCAACCCGACTCCGGAGCAGTTGCACGACTTCCGCGAGGAACACGGCCTGCTCGACCCGCTGCCCGTGCGCTACGCCGACTTCGTCGCCGACCTGCTGCACGGCGACCTGGGCACCAGCGCGCTGACCCGGGCGCCGGTGATCGACCAGGTCACCACCGCCCTGCCGCTCACCCTCCAGCTGACCTTCCTGGGCCTGGGCGTCGCGGTCGTGCTGTCCCTCGTGGGCGGCGTGACCGCGGCGATCTACCGGGACCGGCTGCCCGACCAGATCATCCGGGTCGTGTCGCTGACCGGTGTCGCGGCGCCCGGCTTCTGGCTGGCGCTGCTGATGATCCAGTACCTGGCGGTCGACCTGGGCTGGTTCCCGACCGGCGGCTACATCAACCCGGCCGACTCCTTCACCGGCTGGCTGAAGACCATGACCCTCCCCGCCCTCGCCCTCTCCCTTCCGGTGGCGGCACAGCTGACCCGGATCGTGCGGACGGCGGTGGTGGAGGAACTGGACAAGGACTACGTGCGGACGGCGATCGGGAGCGGGCTGCCGCCGCGCGTGGTCGTGGGGCGGAACGTGCTGCGGAACGCGCTCATCAACCCGCTCACCGTGCTCGGGCTGCGCGTCGGCTATCTGCTGGGCGGCGCGGTAGTGATCGAGACGATCTTCTCGCTGCCCGGCATGGGGAAGCTGATGATCGACGCGGTGAAGAACGGCGATCCGGCCGTCGTCCAGGGCGTCGTCCTGACCACGGCGGCCGGGTTCGTCGTCGTGAACCTCGTCATCGACGTCCTCTACCTGCTGGTCAACCCGCGACTGAGGGATGCGACCACGTGATGACCCGCATGCTGACCCGCAAGAGCCTCACCGAGGCGCTGTCCCGGCCCGGCCTCCGGCTGCGCGGCTGGCGCCGGCTGCCGTTGCTGTCGAAGGCCGCCGTCTGCTTCCTGGCGGTCGTCGTCCTGCTGGCGCTGCTCGCCCCGCTGCTCGCCCCGCACGACCCGCTCGACCAGCAGCCGCCCGTCGCCGGCACCGGGCATCCGTCCGCCGGGCACTGGATGGGCCAGGACAGCCTCGGCCGGGACATCCTCAGCCGGCTGATGTACGGGGCGCGCTGGTCGCTGGCGATCGGGCTCGGTGCCACCGGTCTGGCGCTGGTGGCGGGCGCGCTGCTCGGGGCGATCGCCGCGACCTCCCGCAAGGCGGTGGACGAGACGCTGATGCGCTGCCTGGACGTCGTCATGGCGTTCCCGGGCATCGCGCTCGCCGCCGTGCTGGTGGCGGTGTTCGGCGGTGGCATCACGGTGCTGATCTGCGCGATCGCGTTCCTGTTCACACCGCCGGTGGCGCGGGTCGTCCGGGCGAACGTCCTTGACCAGTACGGCGAGGACTACGTGACGGCGGAACGGGTGATCGGCGCCCGGACTCCGCACATCGTGCTGAAGCACGTGGCGATCAACTGCGCCGCGCCCGTGCTGGTGTTCTGCACGGTGCAGGTCGCCGAGGCGATCGTCTTCGAGGCGTCGCTGTCCTTCATCGGAGCGGGCGTACGGCCGCCCGACCCGTCCTGGGGCAGTGTCATCGCGGACGGCAAGAACATGGTGCTGACCGGCGGCTGGTGGGCGACCGTGTTCCCCGGCCTGCTGATGCTGGTCACCGTGCTGTCGCTGAACATCCTGTCCGAGGGGGTGTCCGACGCGTGGGCGGCCCCGTCGGCGCGCGAGGTGGAGGTCCCCGAGGACGACGACCGCCTCGAGGCGCCGGAGCCCGGCAGCGGGGAGATCGTCCAACTGCCCGGCCTGACGGAAGCGGCCCGGCGACTGCGGGCCCGGGCCCGTCAGCTGCCCCGGGACGGACAGCCGGTGCTGGCGGTGGAGAACCTCACCATCGGTTTCGACGAGCGGCACGGCGGCGTCGACATCGTGGACGGCATCGGCTTCGAGGTGCATCCCGGTGAAGTCCTGGGCCTGGTCGGCGAGTCGGGCTGCGGCAAGTCGCTGACGGCCCTCGCGGTCATGGGCCTCCAGCCGAAGGGGGCGCGCGTCGGCGGCCAGGTCCGGTTCGGCGGGCGCGACCTGCTCGCCGAGCCGATGCGCGTACGCCGCAGGCTCCTCGGCCACGAGATGGCGATGATCTACCAGGACGCGCTGTCGTCGCTGAACCCGGCCATGACGATCCGCGCCCAGCTCAAGCAGGTCGTCCGGCGCGGCGGGCGGCACGAACCCGCCGAGTTGCTGACGATGGTCGGCCTCGACCCCGAGCGCACCCTGCGCAGCTATCCGCACGAACTGTCCGGCGGGCAGCGGCAGCGCGTCCTGATCGCCATGGCCCTGTCCCGCGACCCGAAACTGATCGTCGCCGACGAGCCGACGACCGCCCTGGACGTGACTGTGCAGGCCCAGGTCATCGAGCTGCTGCTGCGGTTGCGCGAGGAGCTGGGCTTCGCGCTGATCCTCGTCTCGCACGACCTGGCGCTGGTCGCGGACGTCACCGACCGGGTGGCGGTGATGTACGGCGGGCAGATCGTCGAGATCGGGGTGACCGCCGACCTGGTGGAGGCCCCGGCCCACCACTACACGCGGGGCCTGCTCGGCAGCGTGCTGTCGCTGGAGTCGGCGCAGGAGCGGATGACGCAGATCAAGGGGGTCGTGCCCTCCCCCGCCGACTTCCCGGCCGGGTGCCGGTTCGCCGACCGGTGCCCGCGGGCGAGCGGGGTCTGCCGGACGACGGCCCCCCTTCTGACCGGTACGCCGGCGCACACGGCGGCCTGCCATCACCCGGCCATAGAGCTGGCGACCACCGAGACCGAGGCGGTGTCATGAACGCACAGCCCGCTCTCGTGGAGCTGTCCGACGCACATGTGGTGCACAAGGCCCGCAGCGGCGGCCTGTTCACCCGCGACCGGGTGTACGCCCTGACCGGCGCCGACCTGGTCATCGCGCCCGGCGAGACCGTCGGTGTGGTGGGCGAGTCGGGCTGCGGGAAGTCGACGCTGGCGAAGGTGCTGGTGGGCGTGGAGCGGCCGACACGCGGGACCGTGTCGTTCCGGGGCCGCGACCTGTGGGCGATGCCGCCCGCCGAACGCCGCCGGGCCGTCGGCGGCAGCACCGGCATGATCTTCCAGGACCCGTCGACCGCCCTGAACCGCCGTCTGACCGTACGGCAGATCCTGCGGGACCCGCTGGACGTGCACGACCGGGGCACGAGGCAGCAACGCGACGATCGCGTACGGGAGTTGATGTCCCTGGTCGGCCTCCCCCGGGCCCTCGCCGACGCCCTGCCCGGCCAGTTGTCGGGCGGGCAGCGGCAGCGCGTCGCGATCGCCCGGGCGCTGGCGCTCGACCCGGACCTGGTCGTGGCGGACGAGCCGACCAGTGCCCTGGACGTGTCGGTCCGCGCCCAGATCCTCAATCTGCTGCTGGACCTGAAGGAACGCCTGGGCCTGGCCCTGGTGTTCGTCTCGCACGACATCCAGACCGTACGGCGGATGAGCGACCGCGTGATCACCATGTACCTGGGCCGGATCGTCGAGGAGTCCCCGGCCGCCCTGGTCACCGACCGGGCCCGGCACCCGTACACCCGCGCCCTGTTCTCCGCCACGCCCGGCCTGCTCGACCCCATCGAGCCGATCCCGCTGGCCGGTCCGGTCCCGTCGGCGACGCGCCCGCCGAGCGGCTGCCCGTTCCGCACACGCTGCTGGAAGGCGGACGGGACGTGCGCCGAGGTGATGCCGGACTTCTCGGCCGCGTCGGCCCCCGCACACCGCTTCCGCTGCCACCATCCTGTCCAGGAGGACGAGTCGACCCGCGACCTCGTCCGCCGGAGCGACCCGATGGAGGCTTCATGACCCTCACCCCGCTGACCGGTGTCATCCCGCCCGTCTGCACGCCCCTGACACCGGACCGCGAGGTGGACGTCCCCTCGCTGCTCAGGCTGGTGGACCATCTGGTGGACGGCGGGGTGCACGGCCTGTTCGTGCTCGGCTCGACCTCGGAGGCGGCGTATCTGACGGACGCGCAGCGCAGGCTGGTGGTCGAGTCGGTCACGGCTCACGCGGGCGGGCAACTCCCGGTGCTGGCCGGGGCGATCGACATGACGACGGCCAGGGTGGTGGACCATGTCGCGGCGGTGACGGCGGCAGGCGCGGACGCGGTCGTCGTCACCGCCCCGTTCTACGCCCGCACCCACCCGGCGGAGATCGCCCGCCACTACCGCGCGGTCGCCGCCGCGAGCCCGGTCCCGGTGGTCGCCTACGACATCCCCGTCGCCGTCCACACGAAACTGCCGGCGGAGGTGGTCCTGGAGCTGGCCGCCGACGGTGTCCTGGCCGCGCTCAAGGACTCCAGCGGCGACCTGGCCGCCTTCCGCCAGGTCGTGACCGGGGCCAGGGCCCACCCGGACATCAGCGGCTTCAGCGTGCTGACCGGCTCCGAGCTGATCGTCGACGCGGCACTCGCGGTCGGCGCGGACGGCACCGTGCCCGGCCTCGGCAACGTCGACCCGCACGGCTACGCCCGCCTGGACCGCCTGTGCCGCGCCGGGGAGTGGAAGGAGGCCCGTACCGAACAGGAGCGGCTGTGCGCCCTGTTCGGCCTGGTCGGCGTCGGCGACCCGGCCCGCATGGGCCCGGGCTCCTCGGCGATCGGTGCCTTCAAGGCCGCGCTGCACCTGCGGGGCGTGATCGACTGCCCGGTCACGGCGGAGCCGCAGGTGCCGTTGTCGCAGGACGAGGTGGAGCGGGTCGGGACGTACCTGACGGCGGCGGGGCTGCTCTGAGCCGTCGGCCGGACCCGTGTCCGCCTTGCCTGCCTTGTCTGCCTTGTCTTCCTTGTCTGCCCCGTCAGACGCTCCTCGGAGTCACCAGCCCCGACTCGTACGCGACGATGACCAGTTGCGCCCGGTCCCGGGCCGCCAGCTTGCCCATGATGCGGCTGACGTGGGTCTTCGCGGTCAGCGGGCTCAGGCCCAGCGCCTCGGCTATCTCGGTGTTGTTGAGGCCCCGCGCGACCAGCGCCAGCACCTCCCGCTCACGGCCGGACAGGCACTCCGGGCCGCCGGTCTCCGGTGCCGAGGGGCTGCGCAGGAACCGCTCGATCAGCCGTGCCGTGGGCCCGGGCGACAGCAGGGACTCCCCGGCCGCGACCGTACGGATGGCGTCGAGGAGTTCGGCCGGCCTGGTGTCCTTCACCAGGAACCCGGAGGCACCGGCGCGCAGGGCGTCCACGATGTTCTCGTCGGTGTCGTACGTGGTGAGGACCAGGACCCGGACGCCCGCGAGGTCCTCGTCGGCCGCGATGAGCCGGGTCGCCTCGATGCCGTCCAGGTCGGGCATGCGGATGTCCATCACCACGAGGTCGGCGCGCTCGCTGCGGGCCAGCCGCACGGCCTGCCGACCGGTGGCGGCCTGGCCGACGACCTCCATGTCCCGGGCCGACTCCACGAGCATCGCGAACGCCTCCCGTACCAGGGTCTGGTCGTCCGCGAGCAGCACTCTGATGGTCATCCGGTCCCCTCCCCCACGGTCGCCGTCCCCATCGTCCCCGTCTCCATCCCCGTCCCCGTCCCCGTCTTCGTCTTCGTCAGCGGCAGTACGGCGGTCACCGCGAAGCCGCCCTCCGCACGCGGACCGGCGTCGAGTGTGCCACCCACGGTCCGCGCCCGCTCGCGCATTCCGACGAGTCCGAAGCCCGGGGTACCGCCCGGGGCCGGTCCCGTGCCGTCGTCGCTGACCGACAGGTGCAGGGCGCCCTCCCGCTCCACCAGGTCGACCCGGACGGCCGGTTCGGGCCCGGCGTGCCGTACGGCGTTGGTCAGGGCCTCCTGCACGATGCGGTAGGCGGCGGCACCGACGGCGGGCGGTGCCTGCCATACCCGTACGCTCTGCTCGACCCGGGCACCGGCGAGCCGCGCGGCCTCCGCCAGGTCGGTCAGACCGTCGAGGCCGGGCAGCGGGCCGCGGGCGTCCGGGGAATCGTGCTCGCGCAGCACCTCCAGTGTCGTACGGAGTTCCCCGCGGGCGCGCTGCGGCAGGTCTCGGCGATGTCGTCCAGCGCCTTGGCCACCGTCTCCCGGTCGAGCCGCTCGGGGTCGGCGGACAGCACGTGGGCGGCGACCGAGGTCTGCACGCCGATGAGGGTGATGCTGTGCGCGAGCAGGTCGTGCAGGTCCCGGGCGATCCGCAGCCGCTCCTCGGCGACCCGCCGCCGGGCCTCCTCCTCGCGGGTGCGCTCGGCACGTTCGGCGCGTTCCACGATCGCGGCGACGTACTGGCGGTAGAAGCGCACATCGGCACCGAGGAACAGCACGGCGACGACCCACCCGGAGATCTGGAGCACCTTCAGCGCCTCGTGCATGCTCACGGTGAGCATCACGCTCGTCGACAGAGCGATGACGCCGACACCGACCAGCACGGTACGCAGCGGGCGGCCGGTGACGGCGACGGTGTAGAGGGCGATGTAGGTGGCCGGGGTCGGCGCCGTGTGGGTGTTGTCGAGGGCGTGGTAGGGCGCGACGCAGGCCACGATCGCGAGCAGCACGAGCAACGGACGGCGGCGCCGCCACGCCAGCGGCACATGACTCGCGATCAGCAGCATCCACCCGAGCGCGTCGGGCCGGCGGCCGTCGTCGACGAACAGCGCGAGCCCGACCGCGAGTACGGCGGCGACGGCAGCGAGCAGCGCGTCGTTGCGCACGGCGTGCGGAGCGGTCAGCGGATCACGGTTGATCACCGCCATGATCCGATTACCTGTCGTGGGTAGCTGCACGGGCATCATCCTCGGCCAGGAGGGGCCCCCTCCGGGAGGGGACCCACTCAGCTGCGGGCATTCGTGCCGCTGGGGCGGCACCCGTCCCACCGAGAGCGGCACCCCGCTACGCCGGGCTGCGCACCCGCCCCGGCTCAGCAACAGCGGGCAGTTCCGGAGCCCGAGAGAGCCTCCCCGGCCACCAAACCCGCCGCCGCAACAGCACGCTTGCCGTAGTCACCAGGTACGTACGTACGAGGAAGGTGTCCAGAAGCACCCCGACCGCGATGACGAACCCGAGCTCGACAAGCCCCACCATCGGCAGCGTCGTCAGCACAGCGAACGTCGCCGCGAGCACGACACCCGCAGACGCGATGACCCCACCGGTCGTCCGCAGAGCGGTCAGCGCCGCAGCCTCCGGCTCCACCCCCTTCACGGACTCCTCCCGCATCCGGTGCATCAGGAAGATGCCGTAGTCGACCCCGAGTGCGACCAGGAACACGAACGACAGCAACCCGAGCCCGGGATCCGTACCACCGAAGCCGAACACCGGCTCGAACACCAGCCCCCCGATGCCCAGCGCCGCACCCCACACCGCGACCACCGCCGCCAGCAGCAGCAACGGCGCGACGAGACTCCGCAACAGCCCGACCAGGATGACGAACACGGCAGCCAGCACCAGCGGCACGATCACCTTCCGGTCCCGGGACTCGCTGTCGACCAGGTCGATCTGCTGAGCGCTGGGCCCGCCGACGTAGGCACCCGTGGGGTCGAGCCCGGCGCGCAGGGCCTCGATGGTCCGGGTCTCGGCCGCGGTCTCGGGCGAGGCGGTCGTGAAGACCGCGATCTCGGTCCACCCCGAGCCGCTGCGCCCGGGAACCACCTCGGCGACTCCGTCGGTCGCCCGGGCCCGGTCGGCAACCACGGCGGACCGCGCGTCGGGGGCGATGACCGTCACGGGCCGGCTGCTGCGCTCCGGATACTCCCGCGCCAGCGTCCGCATCGCGCTGATCGACTCGGGCCGTTCCGTGAAGGAGTCCTCCTGCTTGATGCTGCCGGACAGGTTCAGCGTGCCGAGGGCGAGCGCACCGAGCAGTACGCCCCCACCCACGAGCACGGTCACGGGCCGGCGCGTCGCCGAGGTCCCCATCGCGGCGAACAGCGACCGGCGGGCCTTCGGCTCGCTGCCGAACGCGGGGATCAACGGCCAGAAGACCCGCCGCCCGAGCAGCACCAGCACGGCCGGCAGCAGGGTCGTCATGGCGACCAGCGCCGCGAGCACCCCGACCATGCCGACCGGGCCCATGCCGCTGCTGCTGTTGAGGTCGGCGGCGAGCAGGCACAGCAGCCCGGCCGCGACGGTGCCGGAGGAGGCGAGGATCGCGGGCCCGCAGCCGCGCAGAGCGGTGCGCATGGCGTCGTACGGCCGCTCGTGGCGCCGCAGTTCCTCGCGGTAGCGGGCGATGAGCAGCAGTGCGTAGTCGGTGCCGGCGCCGAGGACGAGCACGGTCATCACGCCGCCGCTCTGGCCGGTGACGGTGACGTCGAACAGTTCGTGGAGTCCGTACCCGGCGGCCATCGACACGGCGGCGGCGACACCCGCGACGGCGAGCGGCACCAGCCACAGGAACGGGCTGCGGTAGATCAGGATCAGCAGGACCGTGACGACGGCGAGTGTGGCCAGCAGCAGGGTGCCGTCGATCGTCTCGAACACCTTGCCCATGTCGGTGTTGAGCGCCCCGGGCCCGCCGACCTCGACGCTCAGTCCGCCGCCGCCCTCGGCGACCTCGCGCACGCCGCCCACGAAGGCGTTCCGGGCCTCCTCGTCCTGGCCCGGCTGGGTGCTGGACACCGGGTACATCAGGGTGGAGCCGTCCTCGGACGGCACGCCCCGCGGTTCGCCGGTCAGGTCGTAGGCGCCGCGCACCTCGGCGACCTGCTCGGCGGCCGTGCGCCGGTCGGCGTCGGTCAGGCCGCCGTCCCGGTGGTACACGAGCACCAGGTCGGTGGACTCGCCTCCCGGGAGCCGGTCCTGGATCCGCGCGACCTGCGTGGAGTCGGCGCTGTCGGGCAGGTAGTCGACCGCGCGGTTCTGCTGGATGCCGGCGAACTTCCCGGCGAGCGGCCCGACCAGTACGAGGGCGGCGAGCCACAGCCCGACCACCGCCCAGGGCACGGCTCGCCGCCGTGCGGTTTTCCTTGTGTCCCCCGCTGTCCTTGTATCCCCTGCTGTCCTTGTGTCCCCCACTGTTCGGGCTCCCTCCGGTCCGGGTGTCTGGAACGGTCTCCAGACTCCCGGCGCACGGGGGCGGATTCGTCGGGCTCGAGGCCGAGTCGGGGGTTACTGCGCAGGGCGGTACGGGCTGCGGATTACTCCCCGGGGAGTAACGGCCCCCGGGCGGCCGGGGAAGGGACTCCGCCCTACGACGGCGTACGCGCCGCCGCCGCCATCACCCGTGTCACGTCGTCCGAGCAGATGGTGAGCGCGGCCCCCACCGTCGCGAGCACGTCCCGCTCGGCCGGTGTGTAGGGCCCGTCCGCCAGGGCGATGCGCGCCCCCTGCAGCAGGATCGATTCGCGGCCGACCGTGGCGAGGTGCGGTGCGAGCGGGTCGAGCGCCTCATGCAGCTCTATGGCCAGACCGGCACCGCAGGGCTCCCCGGTGATCCGGCCGGTGTCCGCCTCCAGCGCCTCCACGAGGGCGGCCAGTTGCTCCTCCGTGCAGTCGTCGAAGCCGGCCGCGCGCACGGCGAGCACCGCGGACTCCAGCGCCGTACGGGAACCGGCGCCGCCCGCGGCCAGCACGGCGAGGGCGACGGTGTGCACGGCGTCGCGGAGCATCGCGGAGAAGCGGGTGGTGGTCGGGTGGTCGAGGACGTCCATGCCGAAGTGGCGGCGGCAGGCGGCGCACTCCACGACCGGGCCGGTCTCGCCGCGCGGCAGCACGGGCAGGCCGAGCAGGGTGAAGCGGCGTTGTCCGGTCAGCCGCTGGTAGTTGCGGTCGCCGCCGCAGCCGGGGCAGAAGAACTCCCCGTCACCGGCGGGCGTCCACGCGGTACGGGTGCCCAGGATGCTCGAAAACCTGGCGGCACGGCCGTTTCGTACCCGTCCTGGCAGCACGTCGCACCTCCGTCACGCCGCACGGCAGCGTCGCCGCGCTTGCGTGATGTTAGCCACATCCATGAGGAGGAGTCAGTACCCCGGAGGAGACCTTTCCGTGACCCTCACAGGGATTGGCCGGTATACGACGGGGCTCCGACCGCCGGACATCAGCGGACGGAGCCCTCAAACCGCCTACAGGGCTGGTCAGCGCGTCGCGCGGTTGACGGCCGAGACGACCGCCTTCAGCGAGGCCCGCGTGGTGTTCGCGTCGATTCCGATCCCCCACAGGACCTTGTCGTCGATCGCGCATTCGATGTAGGAGGCGGCCTGCGCGGAGGCGCCCTCGCTCATCGTGTGCTCCTGGTAGTCCAGCAGGCGTACGTCGATGCCGACGGACTGGAGCGCGTCGAAGAAGGCCGAGATCGGGCCGTTGCCCGAGCCGGTCAGGACGGTGTCCTGGCCGTCGACCGTGGCCTCCACCGTCAGCGTGTCCACGCCGTCGGTGTCGGTCGTCGACTGGTTGTTCTTGACCTGGATCCGGCCCCACGGGTTCTCGGGGTTGGGCAGGTACTCGTCCCGGAAGGCCGCCCAGATGTCCTTCGGCGTGACCTCGCCGCCCTCGGCGTCGGTCTTCGCCTGGATGAGCTTGGAGAACTCGATCTGCATCCGGCGGGGCAGTTCCAGCTTGTGGTCGTTCTTCAGGACGTACGCGATACCGCCCTTGCCGGACTGCGAGTTGACCCGGATGACGGCCTCGTAGGAGCGGCCGACGTCCTTGGGGTCGATCGGCAGGTACGGGACCGCCCACTCGATGTCGTCGACGGTGACGCCCTTGGCGGCCGCGTCGGCCTCCATGGCGTCGAAGCCCTTCTTGATGGCGTCCTGGTGGGAGCCGGAGAAGGACGTGTAGACCAGGTCGCCCACGTACGGGTGGCGCGGGTGGACCTCCATCTGGTTGCAGTACTCCCACGTGCGACGGATCTCGTCGATGTCGGAGAAGTCGATCTGCGGGTCGACGCCTTGGGAGAACAGGTTCATGCCCAGGGTGACCAGGTCGACGTTGCCGGTGCGCTCGCCCTGCCCGAACAGGCAGCCCTCGACGCGGTCGGCGCCGGCCATCAGGGCCAGCTCGGCGGCGGCGACGGCCGTGCCGCGGTCGTTGTGCGGGTGGATCGACAGGCAGACGTGCTCGCGGCGGGAGAGGTTGCGGCCCATCCACTCGAAGCGGTCCGCGTGGGTCGACGGGGTCGAACGCTCCACCGTGGCGGGCAGGTTGAGGATGATCTCGCGGCCCGGGCCGGGCTGCCAGACGTCCATGACCGCCTCGCAGACCTCCAGCGCGAAGTCCAGCTCGGTGTCGGTGAAGATCTCCGGCGAGTACTGGTAGCCGAACTCCGTCTCCGGGCCCAGCAGCTTCTCCGCGTACTCCATGACCAGCCGCGTGCCGTCGACGGCGATCTGCTTGATGTCGTCCTTGGAGCCCCGGAAGACGACCCGGCGGAAGACGGGGGCGGTGGCGTTGTAGAGGTGGACGGTGGCGCGCTTGGCGCCCTTCAGCGACTCCACCGTGCGCTCGATCAGGTCCTCGCGGGCCTGGGTCAGTACGGAGATGGTGACGTCGTCGGGGATGGCCCCCGGCTCCTCGATGATCGACCGTACGAAGTCGAAGTCCGTCTGGCCCGAGGCCGGGAAGCCGACCTCGATCTCCTTGTAGCCCATCTTGACCAGCAGGTCGAACATCGCGCGCTTGCGGGCGGGCGACATGGGGTCGATCAGGGCCTGGTTGCCGTCGCGCAGGTCCGTGGAGAGCCAGCGGGGGGCGGTGGTGATGCGCTGGTCCGGCCAGGTGCGGTCCGGGATGTCGACCTGCTCGTAGCGGCCGTACTTGTGGATCGGCATGGAACTGGGCTGCTGGCGGTTCGCCATGATGCGGGGGCTCCTCAGAGGGTGTCCGGAAGGACGGCCGACGACGCAGCACCAAGCTCCGCGGGGAGGGAGTCGGCCTCGACTACAGGCCCTCGCCGCGGCAGCTAAGGAGAAGCAGCCCGAAACGCATGATGCGCAGCATGCTAGCCGAGGCCCTCCGGGGTGCGCGGGTCCGTATCAGTATGCGGGACCGGGCACGCATACGGGACAAAAAGTGCGCTATACCACTTCGCCACGGAGAGTGAAGACTCTTGTCCCGGTATTTCACCAATCATGGTGGCGACTAGTGACAGTACCGTCACGCAGTGCAAGGGTGCCGGGCATGACGACTCACGGGGGCTTCGAGCCCGTCTTCTGCACCATCGTCCCACCCCACGTCCTCGACAAGCTCTCCCAGGCCGAGGACCCCGCGCTCGCCGGACCCGCCCGCCGGACCCTGGAGCGCGACGCCCTGGAGCGCACCCACCGCCGGCTGACCACGGTCGTCGGCGCCCCGGCCCCGGCGGGCTCAGCCCCGCCCGCCGGGGCCGAGCCCGCCAAGCCGCACCGCACGGTCCACGACGCCCGGCACGGCACGGACCTGCCCGGACCCAAGGTGCGGGGCGAGGGCGACAAGCCCGGCAAGGACGCCACGGTCAACCGTGCCTACGCCGGCCTCGGCGCCACCTTCGAGCTGCTGCTGAAGGCGTACCAGCGCGACTCGATCGACGGCAACGGCCTTCCGCTGAACGCGACCGTGCACTACGACCGCGAGTACAACAACGCCTTCTGGAACGGCGAGCAGATGGTCTTCGGCGATGGGGACGGCGAGATCTTCCTCGACTTCACCATCCCGATCGACGTCATCGGCCACGAACTCGTCCACGGCGTCACGCAGTACACCGCCAACCTCACCTACTTCGGCCAGCCCGGCGCGCTGAACGAGTCCGTGTCGGACGTCTTCGGCTCGCTGATCAAGCAGTACACGCTCGGCCAGACCGCCGCCGAGGCCGACTGGCTGATCGGCGCGGGCCTGCTCGCCCCGCGGGTGACGGGCAAGGCGCTGCGCTCCATGAAGGAGCCGGGCACGGCCTACGACGACGACGTCCTGGGCAAGGACCCGCAGCCGGCGACGATGGACGACTTCGTGCGCACCGGCCGCGACAACGGCGGTGTCCACATCAACTCGGGCATCCCGAACCACGCCTTCTACCTGGCGGCCACGGCCCTCGGCGGCCACGCCTGGGAGCGCGCGGGGCTGATCTGGTACGACGTGCTGACCGGCGGCGAGCTGAAGCAGCAGGCCATGTTCGCCGACTTCGCCACGCTCACCGTCAAGGCCGCGCGCGAGCGGTTCGGCGACGGGGAGGAGCTGGACGCCGTGTCGAAGGCCTGGGAGCAGGTCGGGGTGCGGACCCTGTAGTTCCGTACTAGACAGGTGCCATGCGTATTCAGGTGAGGCGCACGGGCGGGTTCGCGGGCATCGAGCGGCATGCCGAGGTGGACACCTCCGGCCGCCCCGATGCCCCCGAATGGCACGCGCTGGCCGAGCAGGCGCTCGCCGCCGGCCGGCACACGCCGCCGATCGGGGTCCCGGACGGGTTCAGCTACCAGATCACCGTGGACGGGGAGACGGTGTACGCGGCCGATCCGCGACTGACGGACGAACAGCGGAAGCTGATCTCGCGGGTGCTGAAGGAAGGTGCTTGACAGGTCTTCCGCAGCGGCCTGTTGACTTCCGTTACCGGCGGTACGGATGATCCAGCGCATGGCGACTGACGCAGGCAATCCGATCCCCCGCTTCCCGGCCGGCTTCCTCTGGGGCGTGTCGACCTCGGCGCACCAGATCGAGGGGGCCGCGGACGAGCGCGAGCCGTCCGTGTGGGACGCCTTCACCGCCGAGCCGGGCCGGGTGAAGGACGGCTCGACGGCGGCGGTGGCCTGCGACCACTACCACCGCCACCGCGAGGACGTGGCCCTGCTGGCCGGCCTCGGCGTGAACGCCTACCGCTTCTCGGTCTCCTGGCCGCGGGTGCGCTCCGAGAAGGGCCTGGACTTCTACGACCGGCTCGTGGACGACCTGTGCGCGGCGGGCGTCCGCCCGGTGCCGACCCTGTTCCACTGGGACCTGCCGGCGGACCTCGACTGGCTGGAGCGGGACACGGCCGCGCGCTTCGCCGAGTACGTCGCGCAGGTCACCGATCGCCTCGGGGACCGGGTGACGAAGTGGATCACCCTGAACGAGCCCGCCGAGCACACCCTGCTGGGCCACGCCCTGGGCGTGCACGCGCCGGGCAGGCAGCTGCTGTTCGACGCGCTCCCGGCCGCCCACCACCAGCTGCTGGCCCACGGCCTGGCCGTACGCGCCCTGCGCGCCTCGGGCGCCACGGACATCGGCATCGCCAACTCGCACGGCCCGACCTGGGCGGCGTCGACGGAGGCGGAGGACGTGGAGGCGGCCGAGTTCTACGACGTGCTGCTGAACCGACTGTTCGCGGACCCACTGCTGCTGGGCCGGTACCCGGACGGCATCGGCGAGCTGATGCCCGGGGACGTCGAGGCCGACCTGAAGGTGATCACCGAACCGCTCGACTGGTACGGCGTCAACTACTACGCGCCGACGCGGGTGGGCGCCCCGCAGGGCACCGACATCACGTTCGGCGGCGTCGCCATGCCCGCCGAACTCCCCTTCGCGGTCCGGGAGATCACGGGCCACCCGGTCACCGACTTCGGCTGGCCGGTGGTGCCCGAGGGCCTGACCGAACTCCTCACCGCCTTCCGCGACCGCTACGGCGACCGGCTCCCGCCCGTCGTCATCACCGAGAACGGCTGCTCCTACCCGGAGATCGACGACCAGGACCGCATCACCTACCTGGACGGCCACCTCCGGGCCCTGCACCGGGCGCTGGAGGCGGGTGTCGACGTGCGCGGCTACTTCGTGTGGTCCCTGCTCGACAACTTCGAGTGGGCGGAGGGCTACGCACGCCGCTTCGGCCTGGTCCACGTCGACTTCGAGACCCTTCAGCGGACCCCGAAGTCGTCGTACGGCTGGTACCGGGAGGTGCTGCGGGCCCAAGGGGCGGGGACTACGGCTTGATGCCCACCGCGGTCCACAGACTGACCTCGGCGTCCGTCGGGGCGTCGCCGTCGGTGGCGTCGGGCCGCCAGCGGTGGCCGACGGTGACGCCGGGGTCGAGCAGGTCCAGGCCGTCGAAGAAGCGGGCGACGTCCGCCCGGGAGCGGAACTGCACGGGCGTCCCGGCCGAGGTGTAGATGTCGGTGACCTTCTGCCAGGTGGCCGGGTCGAAGTCGGGCGTGCAGTGGCTCAGCGCCAGGGCGCTGCCGGAGGGCAGGACGTCCAGCAGGCGGCGCACGATGCCGTACGGGTCCTGGGCGTCGGTGACGAAGTGCATCAGGGCGTTGAGGGACAGCGCGACCGGGCGGCTCAGGTCCAGCACCTCGTCCAGTTCGGGTGCGGTCAGCAGCGTCCGGGGGTCGTTGACGTCCGCCTCTATGTACGTCGTCCGGCCCTCGGACGTGCTGCGCATCAGGCGCTCGGCGTACTTGAGGACGAGCGGGTCGTTGTCGGCGTAGACCACGCGGGCGTCGGGGACCACGGACTGGGCCACCTGGTGCAGGTTGGGCTCGGTGGGGATGCCGGTGCCGATGTCCAGCCACTGGCGGATGCCGTGCTCGCGGGCGAGGACGCGGGTGGCGCGGTGCATGAAGGCCCGGTTCTCGCGGGCGCAGACGAAGATGGCGGGGTAGGCCTCGGCGACCCGCTCGGCCGCCTGCTTGTCGACCTCGAAGTGGTCCTTGCCGCCGAGGTAGTAGTCGTACATGCGGGCGGAGTGCGGCCTGCTGGTGTCGATGTCCCGCGCGGCCTGCGAGTTGCTCATGGGGGGTGCCTCTCGTGGGGGGGTGGTGGTGCGAGTCCGGCTCGGTGGGGTTTCAGCGGGCCCTGAACGTGGGGTTTCAGTGGGCCCTGAACGTGGGTTTCAGCGGGCCGTGAGATGGTCGGCGAGGCCCCGCTTGACCCCCGCGACGAACGCGGTGATCTCCTCGGGCGTGTAGATCAGCGCGGGACCGGCGGGATCGGCCGACTGCCGGACCGCCACGCGGCCGTCGGCCAGTTGCTTGGTCTCCACGCACTGGCCCCCGTTGGGGCCGCTCCACGGACGTTCCCAGCCCTGTTCCCCGAGAGCCGACGCGGGCATGCCGTTGTAGACGGTGCCCTCGGCGATGGTCATGAGTACTCCTTCCGCATGCGGTTCAACAGCGCCTTGCTGTCCGCGGACGAGGTCTTCAGCGACAGCCGGTTGTGCGCCTCCAGATGGGCCACGACGTCGGCGCGCTGGTCGAGGTAGACGGACGCGGAGAGGATCTCGCTGTAGACGATGTCGGGCAGCTCCCGTTCCTCGAACCGGAAGTAGGTGAAGGGCGCGCACGCCCCGACGTGGGCGCCCGCGTCGAACGGCACGATGTCGACGCTGACGTGCTCCAGCTCGGCGGCCTCCAGGAGCCGGTCGATCTGCTCGCGCATCACCTCGGGGCCGCCCACCACCCGGTGCAGCACGGCCTCCTCCATCACCACCCACAGCGTGGGCGCGTCCGGCTTGGTGAGCAGGCTCTGGCGGCGCAGCCGCAGCTCCACGCGCCGCTGGAGGTCCTCGTCGTTGTCATTCGGGAAGCCTCCGCGCAGCACGGCGCGCGCGTACCCGGGTGTCTGGAGCAGGCCCGTGACGTAGTGCGGCTCATAGGTGCGCAGGGTTCTCGCGCCGGTCTCCAGACTCACGTAGGCGGTGAACCAGGACGGCATCACATCGCGGTACGGGTGCCACCAGCCGGGCTCGTTGGCCCGCTCGGCCAGGGTGACGAACTCGTCGATCTCCTGCTGCTCCGCCCCGTAGGTCTGGAGCAGCTTCTCGACGTAGAGGATCTTCAGGCCGACCTCGGCCTTCTCCAGGCGGCGGATGGTCAGCGGTGTGACGCGCAGGGCCTTGGCGGCGTCGTCCAGGGAGAGGCCCGCGGTCTGCCGGGCCTCCTGGAGACGGCGCCCGAGGATCATGCGGAGAACGGTGGGCGCGCCGGCGCCGGTGCCTGATCGCGCGTCGCTCACGCCGTGCCTCCCGAGGGGTCGTCACCGGCGCAAGCCTCGCAGGGAGTTGATCGTTCCGCCAAGCGGCCCGGAGCAGCGATACCTTCCTCCTGAAATTATCAGGCAGATGGTTGCAGCGTGAACTGCTCTGCGAGCATAGTTACTTGTGCGAACGGGGCACCGGAACCCCCAACTCCTCTTTCCGGACGGTCCGATTCGCGCCTCGCCCCTTCCTTGACTGCGCCCACCCCCCACGGAAGGCGAACGCCGTGTCCCCCCACACGACTTCCACTCCCCGGTTCCTGGACGCGGTGCGCCCGGGCCGCACGCACTGGCTGGAACTGCCGTCCCACCGGACCAGCGTCCGAGTCGCCCGTCATGCCACGCAGGCGCGGCTGGCCTCGTGGCGGGTACCCGACGACGTGTGCGCGAACGCGGTCCTGCTGGTGTCCGAGCTGGTGACCAACGCCGTTCTGCACACGCCCGGCGCGTGGGTCCTGTGCGGCGTCGGCCGCAGGACGGAGGGGCGTTTCCGGCTGGAGGTGCACGACGGCGACCTCACGGGCCGGGGCATCCCGGACCACTGCCCCGGCCTCGACGACGAGGGCGGCCGCGGCCTGCTGCTCGTCCGCGAGATAGCCGCCAGCTGGGGAGTCACGCGCTCGCCCCTCACGGGCGGCAACGCGGTCTGGGCAAGCCTGGCGACGGCGTTATAGCGGGCCCCGGACCCTCAGAACCCCAGCTTCCGCAACTGCCGCGGATCCCGCTGCCAGTCCTTCGCGACCTTCACGTGCAAGTCCAAGAAGACCGGGGTCCCCAGCAGCGCCTCGATCTGCTTGCGGGACTTGATGCCGACCTCCTTCAGGCGCTTGCCCTTGGGGCCGATGATGATGCCCTTCTGGCTGGGGCGCTCGATGTAGACGAAGGCGTGGATGTCGAGCAGGGGCTTGTCGGCGGGGCGGTCCTCGCGGGGGAGCATCTCCTCGACGACCACGGCGATGGAGTGCGGGAGCTCGTCGCGGACGCCCTCCAGCGCGGCCTCCCGGATCAGCTCCGCGATCATGACCTGCTCGGGCTCGTCGGTGAGGTCGCCCTCGGGGTAGAGCGCGGGGCCCTCCGGCAGGAGCGGGACGAGCAGGTCGGCCAGCAGCTCCACCTGCTGTCCGCCGACCGCCGACACCGGCACGATCTCCGCCCACTCGAAGCCCAGCTCCTTGCCGAGCTGGTCGATCGCGATGAGCTGCTCGGCGAGCGTCTTGCTGTCCACCAGGTCGGTCTTGGTGACGATGGCGATCTTCGGCGTCTTCTTGATGGACGCCAGTTCCTTCGCGATGAAGCGGTCGCCGGGGCCCAGCTTCTCGTTCGCCGGCAGGCAGAAGCCGATCACGTCCACCTCGGCCCACGTCGTGCGCACGACGTCGTTCAGCCGCTCGCCCAGCAGCGTGCGCGGCTTGTGCAGCCCCGGGGTGTCGACCAGGATCAGCTGGGCGTCCGGGCGGTGCACGATGCCCCGCACGGTGTGCCGTGTCGTCTGCGGCTGGTTCGCCGTGATCGCCACCTTCTGGCCGACCAGAGCATTCGTGAGGGTGGACTTGCCCGCGTTGGGACGGCCCACGAAGCAGGCGAAGCCGGCCCTGTGGACAGCCTCGGCCGGCTCTTCGGATGACTGGGTACGAACGCTCATGGCGCCCATTCTCCCTGATTCACGGAGCCCTGCCGCACAGGCGCCCGAACCGCCCGCCCCATGCCTCCGGCCGCAGTCCGGCCCGGACCTTACGGTGCACTCCGAGACGGCCTACGATCACGGCATCCTGGGCCACGGCGCCCCGGTCTCCCCCCTCCGTCGTCTCCCCCGCGCAGAAGGTCCCCAGGCATGAAGCTCATCACCGCGATCGTCAAGCCGTACCGCCTCGACGAGATCAAGAACGCCTTGCAGGAGCTCGGCGTGCAGGGCCTGACCGTGAGCGAGGCCAGCGGCTACGGCCGGCAGCGCGGCCACACCGAGGTGTACCGCGGCGCCGAGTACCAGGTCGACCTGGTGCCGAAGATCCGCATCGAGGTCGTCGTCGAGGACGCGGACGCCGAGGCCGTCATCGACGCGGTCGTGAAGGCCGCGCACACCGGCAAGATCGGCGACGGCAAGGTGTGGGCGCTGCCCGTGGACACGATCGTGCGGGTGCGGACGGGCGAGCGCGGGCCGGACGCGCTGTAGCTCGCGCCCGGCCCGGCCGGGATCAGTCGAACACGAACGGGCCCGGCGACTGCGGCCCGGACGCCGTGCAGGTGATGGTGATGCCGAAGACGGTCATCTTCAGCGAGCCGCCGAAGGCCTCCAGGCTGTCGCCGGAGGCCACGGTGCCGCCTAGGGGTCCGACCTCGACGGGGGCGCCGGCGGCCATCGCCGGGTTCTCAGTACCGGTGAAGTCGACGGTGCCGCCGCCGGCCTTCACCAGGGTGAGGGTGGACGCGATCGAGTCCTCGCCGAGGGCGATCGGCGCCGTGATCGCCGAGGACTTGACGGTGACGGTGGCGGCGGTGCCGTCCTGCGTGGCCGTGAGCGTGGCCTCGCCACTGCCGAAGGTGCCGCAGTCGGCGCTGATCGTCGCCGCCTGTGGGGTGACGGCGAGTGCGGCGGGGGCGAAGGCGAGCCCGGTGACCGCGAGGACGCCGGCCGCCAGGGCCGCGCCTGCTCCGATTCGCTTGCATCTCATGGAATTACGGTTCCCTTTCCGTGTGGGGGGACCGCTCGGCACGTGGATGCGGACACACTGCCGAGAGCCGGACCTGACGGTCCGTCGGAACTGTCGGTTCCATTGATGCGGCCGGGGCAGACGGCGACAAGGTTGAAATCTCGCCTAATTACCGCCGGTTACAGCGAAGTCCGGCCAGGCCTCAGCCGGCCGTGATCGTGGTGTGCACGGTCCCGTCGGGCCCGGCCACCAGCACCGGCGTCTGCGCGCTGCCGAGGTCCCGCACGGCCGCCCGGTCCTGGTCGGACGCGGTCCCACCCTCGGTCACCACGGCCGCGGCCTCCAGCGACCGCGCACCCGAGGCCACCGCCATCGCCACCGCCGCCTGGAGGGCACTGAGCTTCAGGGAGTCGAGGGCCACGGTCCCCGCGACATACGTACGTCCGGTCTCGTCCCGTACGGCCGCCCCCTCGGGCACACCGTTGCGGGCCCGCGCGGAACGGGCCAGGGTGACGATCTTGCGGTCCTCGGGGTCGAGCGCGCTGCTGTCGGTCATGATCCGAGCATACGGAAGCGTCAGGACCGGTCGAGGCGGAGGCGGTCCGCTCGCGGCAGGCCCGCGACGACGAGGTCGTACGAGTCCTCGATCAGCTCCCGGACCAGCCGGTCCGGGAGTCCCCCGTCGCACGTGACCGTGTTCCAGTGCCGCTTGTTCATGTGCCAGCCGGGGACGATCAGGCCCTCGTGCTCGCGGCGCAGCCGGATCGCGTCGTCCGGGTCGCACTTGAGGTTGACCTTCAGGGGACGCGCGTCGAGGTGTGACAGGGCGAAGAGCTTGCCCTGGACCTTGAAGACCGAGATCTCCGGGCTGAACGGGAAGTCCTCGACCGCGGCGTTGAACGACAGGCAGAACGCGCGCAGCTCCTGCGGAGTCATTCCGGCTTCTCCTCCTCGTCGCGTGGAGGGTCCGTCGAGTCCACCGGCTCCACCAGCACCGTCACGATCTTGTTCCGGCGGCCGGCCGCGGCCTCCGCGGTCAGGCGCAGTTCCCGGCCGTCCGGGAGGGCGACGACGGACGACGCGCCGGCGATGGGAACCCGGCCCAGCGCCTTCGCCAGCAGGCCGCCGACCGTCTCGACGTCCTCGTCGTCGAACGCCTCCAGGCCGTACAGCTCGCCCAGGTCTCCGATGTCCAGGCGGGCGGTGACCCGGTAGCGGTCCTTGCCGAGGTCCTCCACCGGCGGCAGTTCGCGGTCGTACTCGTCGGTGATCTCGCCGACGATCTCCTCGAGGATGTCCTCGATGGTGACGATGCCGGCGGTGCCGCCGTACTCGTCGACGGCGACGGCGACGTGGTTGCGTTCCTTCTGCATCTCGCGCAGCAGGTCGCCGGCGTTCTTGGTGTCGGGCACGAAGAACGCCGGGCGCATCGCCGTGGACACCTGCTCGGACTCGGCGTCGCGGCTGATGTGCGTCTTGCGGACCAGGTCCTTCAGATAGACGATCCCGACGATGTCGTCCTCGCTCTCGCCGGTCACCGGGATCCGGGAGAAGCCGGAGCGCAGGGCGAGGGTGAGGGCCTGGCGGATGGTCTTGTAGCGCTCGATGACCACCAGGTCCGTGCGCGGCACCATGACCTCCCGGACGAGGGTGTCGCCCAGTTCGAAGACCGAGTGCACCATGCGGCGCTCCTCGTCCTCGATGAGCGACTCCTTTTCGGCGAGGTCGACCAGCGCCCGCAGCTCCGCCTCGGAGGCGAACGGGCCCCGGCGGAAGCCCTTGCCGGGGGTGAGCGCGTTGCCGATGAGGATGAGCAGCGACGGGATCGGGCCCATGATCCGGGCCAGCGGCACCAGGACGTACGCCGAGACCGTCGCCGTGTTCAGCGGGTGCTGGCGGCCGATGGTGCGCGGGGAGACGCCGACGGCGACGTACGACACGAGGACCATGACCGCGATGGCGATCAGGAGGGCCTCGGTCGTGTTGTCGAACTCCATCAGGCAGCCGTACGTGATCAGCGCGGCGGCGGCCATCTCACAGGCGACGCGGACCAGCAGCGCCACGTTGAGGTAGCGCGTGGGGTCGGCGGCGACCTGGGAGAGCCTGGCGCTGCCCCGGCGGCCGGAGCGCACGGCCTCCTCGGCGCGGAAGCTGGAGACCCGCGCGAGGCCCGCCTCCGCGCAGGCGAAGAGCCAGGCCACGACGACCAGGGCGACCGCACCCAGGGCGAGTTGCGGACTCATCGGCGGCGCTACGAGACCGTCGGCGCCGGGGAGGGCCCGGTCAGGCCCCGCTCCGCGCGCCAGCCGTCCACGATGGCCGCCTGGAGGCCGAACATCTCGGCCTTCTCGTCCGGTTCCTCGTGGTCGTAGCCCAGCAGGTGCAGCACCCCGTGGACGGTGAGGAGCTGGAGCTCCTCGTCCATGGAGTGCTGCGTGTCCGCTTCCTTGCCCTGCTTCTCCGCGACCTCGGGACAGAGCACGATGTCGCCGAGCAGCCCCTGCGGCGGCTCGTCGTCGTCCTTGGACGGCGGGCGCAGCTCGTCCATCGGGAAGGACATGACGTCCGTGGGGCCCGGCAGGTCCAT
Source organism: Streptomyces sp. NPDC016851 (assembly GCF_055562795.1). NCBI lineage: Bacteria > Bacillati > Actinomycetota > Actinomycetes > Kitasatosporales > Streptomycetaceae > Streptomyces > Streptomyces sp. NPDC016851. Next base: position 114,804 of record NZ_JBVHEP010000005.1, on the reverse strand, counting down.
CCACTGGATGTGGAGCTGCTCCATGGCGGCGGCGTCCACGACGATCACCGAGAGCTCGGAGAGCGGGTGGATGCGCATCCGCGCGAGCGCGTAGCGGGCGATGTCGAGGATCGCCTGCTCGTCGACCTCGGTACCGGACTCGTTGTTGACGTCGATCGACATGCTGGTGCTCGGTCTACTTCCCCTTGTGCCCGGACTTGCCGCGGCCCTTGTGCGTGCCGTTCTGGGTGCCGTGCTTGGTGTCGTACTGCTCGTACGCGTCGACGATACGGCCCACGAGCTTGTGCCGGACGACATCGTGGGACGACAGCCGGGAGAAGTGGACGTCCTCGACGCCGTCCAGGATGTCCTGCACCTGCCGCAGACCGCTCTTCGTCCCGTCCGGGAGGTCGACCTGCGTCACGTCACCCGTGATCACGATCTTCGAGTCGAAGCCGAGGCGGGTGAGGAACATCTTCATCTGCTCGGGGCTCGTGTTCTGGGCCTCGTCCAGGATGATGAAGGCGTCGTTGAGCGTGCGGCCGCGCATGTAGGCGAGCGGCGCGACCTCGATCGTGCCCGCCGCCATCAGCCGCGGGATCGAGTCCGGGTCGAGCATGTCGTGCAGCGCGTCGTAGAGCGGGCGCAGGTACGGGTCGATCTTCTCGTAGAGCGTGCCCGGGAGGAATCCGAGCCGCTCTCCGGCCTCGACCGCCGGGCGCGTCAGGATGATGCGGTTGACCTGCTTGGACTGCAGGGCCTGCACCGCCTTGGCCATCGCCAGGTACGTCTTGCCGGTGCCCGCCGGGCCGATGCCGAAGACGATCGTGTGCTTGTCGATCGCGTCCACGTAGCGCTTCTGGTTGAGCGTCTTGGGGCGGATCGTGCGGCCTCGCGAGGACAGGATGTTCTGCGTGAGCACCTGGGCAGGGGTCTCCTGGCCGTCGCTCTCCCCGTTCTCGCTCGCCTTGAGCATGGCGATCGAGCGTTCCACTGCGTCCTCCGTCATCGGCTGTCCGGTGCGGAGCACCAGCATCATCTCGTCGAACACGCGGGCGATGAGGGCGACGTCCACAGGGTCGCCGGCCGCGCTGATCTCGTTGCCCCGGACGTGGATGTCGGCCGCCGGGAAGGCCTTCTCGATCACGCGCAGGAGGGCGTCGCCGGAACCCAGCACCGTCACCATGGGGTGCTGGGCGGGGACGGTGAACTGCGCTCTCGCCTGCTCCTGCGCGGGGGTGTGAGCTGTAGGTGTCTGAGTCATGGGCCGGCGCTGAAGGCCTGCGGTTCCTCCTCTTCACGGCCGCGTAGCTGAGGGCGGCCTCGCGATTCCCAGGGTACGACGGGGGACTGACAACGCCGTAGGGGTTTTGGGGGTGGGGTTGGAAACCGAGGCGAGAGTTCGTCTTGACCGACCGATTCGGGCGGTGGGTGGGCATAGGTCCGGGGGTCCAGGGGGCGGAGCCCCCTGGTCGGCCAGGACGGTCACGCCGAGCGCCGAAAGCCGATCGTAGGCACAGCCCGCCGCAACGGCCAGGGCCTGACCAACTCCTCGGACACCAGGCCGGCCAGGAACCCGTACCTCTCCAATGCCACCGCCGACTGCCCCTCCACCGACTGCACCCGCCGCCACCACGCCGCGATCTCCGACCACCCCGGCGCCGACAACGACCCCCCGAACTCCTGCACGGACAGCGCCGCCGTCAGCCCGGCGAAGGCCAGCCGGTCCGCCAGCGGCCAGTCCGCCAGCGTCCCGGTCACGAACCCGGCGACGAACACGTCCCCCGCCCCCGTGGGATCGAGCGCCTCGACCTCGATCGCCGGCACCTCCGCGGTCTCCCCCGTACGCCGGTCCACCGCGTACGCCCCGTCCGCCCCGAGCGTGACCACCGCGAGCGGCACGTAGTCGGTCAGCGCGTGCGCCGCCGCCCGGGGGCAGTCCGCGCCCGTGTACCGCATGGCCTCCTCGGCGTTCGGCAGGAAGGCCTCGCAGTGCCGCAGGTCGGGCAGCGCCGCCAGGTCCCACGCACCGGTGTCGTCCCAGCCGACGTCACCGAAGACCCGGGTGCCCTTGCCCGCGGCCTGGGCGATCCAGGGCGCGCTCACGCCGGGGGCGAGGGAGGCGACGGCGGCACGCGCGCGGGGCGGGCACTCGGGGGCGGGCTCCTCCGGGGGCGGCTCGTGGCCGTGGGAGACCATCGTGCGCTCGCCCTCGTAGGCCATGGAGACCGTCACCGGGGAGTGCCAGCCGGGCACCGTGCGCGACGGGGAGAGGTCGATGCCCTCGCCGTGCTCCAGGGCGTCCCAGCAGTAGTCGCCGTAGTGGTCGTCGCCGAAGGCCGCCGCGAGGGACGTACGCAGGCCGAGGCGGGCCAGGGCGGTGGCCATGTTGGCCACGCCGCCGGGGCTCGACCCCATCCCGCGCGCCCAGGACTCGGTCCCGCGCACCGGGGCGGAGTCGAGCCCGGTGAAGATGATGTCGAGGAAGACGGTGCCGGTGAGGTAGACGTCCCAGGGCGGGTCGTCCGGCGCGCGCAGCGGGGCGAGGGGATCGACCTGGCTCTGGCGGTGCGATCCCTTTCCGGCCGGGCCCTTTCCTGCCGGGGCGGTGGACGCGATCACGATGCGCTCCCTGACGTGGTGCGGATCAGGCCAGTCTGCACCACATCACTGACAACGTGACGCCGATCACGCCGGACCCACCCGTTCCGTCAGCTCGCACCGGCCCCCCGCGCGCCCCCTGAGCGACCGGAGAGCGGGGGTTACCAGCGGGGCATCGAGGGCGTCACCCACTCCGGGTCGGCGATCCGCATGGCCGCCGCGTCGTCGCGGTCGCGCAGCGCACCGTCGTCATCCAGCCACCGCCGGTGCAGCACGGCCAGCCGCTCACGGTCGAGCTCGACGCCGAGCCCCGGCGCGTCGGACACGGTCACCGCACCGCCCTCGAAGGTGAGCCGCTCGGTGAGCACGTCCTCCGACTGCCAGGGGTAGTGGGAGTCGCAGGCGTGGTGGAGGTTCGGGACGGTGGCCGCCACGTGGGTCATCGCGGCGAGCGAGATGCCCAGGTGGGTGTTGGAGTGCATCGACACGCCGACGCCGAAGGTGCGGCAGATGGCCGCCAGCTGCTGGGTGTTGCGCAGTCCGCCCCAGTAGTGGTGGTCGGAGAGCACGACCTGGACGGCGCTCTTGGTGAACGCCTCCTTGATCTCGGCGAAGGTCGTCACGCACATGTTGGTCGCGAGCGGCACGCCGGTCCGCTCGGCGACCTCGGCCATGGCGGGGGTGCCGAGGGTCGGGTCCTCCAGGTACTCCAGGACGTCCCCGAGTTCCTGCGCCACCTTCAGCGACGTCTGAAGGGACCATGCGCCGTTGGGGTCGAGCCGCAGCGGGTGCCCGGGGAACGCCTCGGCCAGCGCCCGGACGGCCGCGATCTCCTCGTCGGGCGGGAAGACACCGCCCTTGAGCTTGAAGGAGGTGAAGCCGTACCGCTCGGTGAACCGGCGGGCCTGCGCCACCACCCCGGCCGGGTCGACGGCGGCCCCCCAGTCGTCCTTCTCGCAGGCGACGCCCTCCGGGTGGCCGGCCCACTTGTAGAACAGGTAGGCGCTGTACTCGACGGCGTCGCGCACCTTGCCGCCGAGCAGCGCGTGCACGGGCAGCCCGAGGGCCTTGCCGAGGGCGTCGAGGCAGGCGACCTCGAAGGCGGAGACGACGGAAAGGCGCAGCTTGTCGGCCGTCTGGACGCCGCGCAGCCCGCCGACGTCGACGGCGTTCTCGACCCGGGAGCGGTCGACGGCGACCTGGTCCGCGACCGTGAACAGCCCGTTGAGGTCGCTGACCTGCCGCCCCTTCAGCCGCTCGGCGAAGGGCCGGGCCAGTTCCAGGTACTTGGTGTCGCCGTAGGTCTCCCCCACGCCGGTGACCCCGTCCGCCGTGACGACCTCGACGATCAGCCGGGGCGTGTAGGGCTGGTGCACACCCTGCGTGTTGAGCAGCGGCGGGTCCGCGACCAGGATCGGCGTCAGCCGTACGTCGGTGATGTCGAGGTTCACAGGGCGGCTCCTACGAGGTCGAGTCCCGCGGTGAGGAGGGCGGTGAGGGCGGCCAGGTCGGCGGGCGAGGGGTCGGTGAGCGGGGCGCGGACGGGGCCCACGGGGTGGCCGCGCAGCCGGGCCGCCGCCTTCACCAGGGACACGGCGTACCCGGGGACGCGGTCGCGCAGTTCGACGAGCGGGACGTAGAAGCCGCGCAGCAGTTTGTCGACGGTGCCGTGGTCGCCGTCGCGCAGGGCGGTGAAGAAGGCGCCGGCGATCTCGGGGGCGAAGGCGTGGACGGCGGAGGAGTAGGCGGGGACGCCGACGGCGGCGTAGGCGCGGGCCTGGATCTCGGCGGTGGCGGCGCCGTTGAAGAACAGGAAGTCCTCGGGGGCGGCGAGGGTGAGGCGCTGGAGCCGGTCGAGGTCGCTGTGGCCGTCCTTGAGGCCGATGACGCCGGGCAGGGCAGCGATGCGCCGGAGCGACTCGGCGGTGAACGTGACCTGGCCGCGCTGGTAGGCGATCAGCGGCAGCCGGGTGCGGGCGGCGATCTGTTCCAGCTGTGCGACGAGTCCGTCCTGCGGGGCGGTGACGAGGTAGTGCGGCAGCACGAGGAGCGCGTCGGCGCCGGCGTCCTCGGCGATGCGGGCGAACCGGACGGCCTGCGCCCAGCCGTAGCCGATGCCCGCGACGACGGGGACGCGGCCCGCCGCCTCCTCGACCGTGATGGTGACGACCTGCCGGTACTCGTCCTCGTCGAGCGAGAAGAACTCGCCGGTGCCGCAGGCGGGGAAGACGGCTCCGGGCGAGGCGGCGAGCCGGTCCGCGACGTAGGCGCGGAAGCCGTCCGGGTCGAGGCTGCCGTCGTCGCGGAAGCTGGTCAGCGGGAACGACAGCACGCCCCCGGCCATGCCCTTCCGCAGCCGGTGTGCGACCGCACCCGGTCCCGCGCTCACGGTCGTCTCCTCGGTCATCCCCTCGCCATCTCCTTATGTAGACGTCATTTATGTATGAGAATGAGGGTTGGGTAGGCGAACGTCAACCGCACGGGGCGGCCCGATTACGATCAGCACATGTCAGACACAGGTGGCGTCCGCGAAGTGAAGTCCGCGGCCCGCACGGTCGAGTTGCTGGAACTCCTCGCGGCGCGCGGCGACCGCCCGGCCCGGCTCCAGGAGCTGGCCGACGAACTCGGCGTGCCGCGCAGCTCGATGTACGCGCTGCTCCAGACCCTGGTCTCGCGCGGCTGGGTCCGCACGGACGTCACCGGATCCCTGTACGGCATCGGCATCCACGCCCTGCTCACCGGCACCAGCTACCTCGACTCCGACCCGCGGGTCAGGGTCGTACGGCCGTATCTCGACGAGGCGTCCGAGGCGCTCGGCGAGACGATCCACATGGGCCGGCTGGACGGCCGGGACGTGGCGTATCTGGCGACGCGGGAGTCGCACGAGTACCTGCGCACGATCAGCCGGGTGGGACGGCGCCTGCCCGCGCACGCCGGGGCCCTGGGCAAGGCCCTGCTGGCACAACGCCCGGACGCGGACCTGCCCGAGGGGCCGTACGAGGCGCTGACCCCGAACACGCACACCAGCCGGGAGTCCCTGGCGGCCGACCTCGCCCGGGTCCGGGCCCGCGGCTGGTCCGTGGACCGCGAGGAGGGCGTGATGGGCATCGTCGGCTTCGGGTTCGCGCTGCGCTACGACATCCCGGCGCTGGACGCGATCAGCTGCTCGGTGCCGGTGGCCCGGCTCACGCCGGAGCACGAGGAGCGGATCGTCGCCGTGATGCGGGAGATCCGGGCGAAAGTGGAGGCGACGGTTCCGGGAGCCGGATCGGTGCACTGGCGTTAACGGAAACGCCCACGCCACCTGGTAAAAGGCCCTCGTCTACCCGGCCTTCACCGCATCAAACGCAACGTGTGCCACATCACACCCCGCGGGTTAACTCGTACGACTACTTGCTTGATACAAATTGCCCGCGCGTTCCTGTCCGTCGACGGTCGTCGCCCATCCCCCACCTCCACCGCTCCTTTCGCATGCCCTGGGAACGCCCGTGCTCGCCCCCCGCACCACCTCCTGGCCCCTCGTCGCCCTTTTCACGGCCGGGTACCTCGCCCCGTACCTGCTGCCGACCACCGTCGGCAGACTCGACTCGGGCCTTCCGCTCTCCGCCACCCAGGCCGGCGCCGTCGGCAGTGCGCTGCTGCTGAGTTCGGCTGCCGCCGGATTCGCCCTGGCCTCACGGGTCGAGACCCTCGGAGCCCGCACGCTCGCCCGGCTCGGGCTCGCCCTGGCCCTGCTCGGCTACGGCGCCGCCGCACTGTCCACCGCCGTCCCGGCCGTCGTCGCCGGCGCGATGGTCGGCGGCTTCGGATCCGGCACGGCCACCACCGTGGCCGCCACCCTGATAGCCGCCCAGCGGGATCCGCACCGGGCCTCCACGGCCGGGCTGCTCACCGTCTCCGCCCTCGCGGGCGCCGTGTATCTGACGGTCCCGCACCTCGGCCCGGGGCACGGCCTGCCCCTGGCCGCGATCGCCCTCACCGCCCTGGCCGTGTGGCCGTTGACCGGCCGTCTGCCCGCCGGCACGCCCGCCGCGCCCACGCGGCACCACAAGGCCCGGCTGCCCCACGCCCGTTCGGGCCTGGTGCTGGCCGTCGCCATGCTGTGCTGGTCGCTCGCCCAGAACTCCCTGTGGGGCGTGAGCGGACAGATCGGGCTGACCCAGGCCCACCTCGGCGAGGCCACCGTCGGTGTCGTCTTCGCCGTGGCGCTGGGCGCCGGACTGACCGGCGTCCTCGCGGCGGGCGCGCTCGGGGCGCGGCTGGGACGCGCGGTGCCGATCGGTGCGGGCACGGTCCTGATCGCCGGCTGCATCGTGCTCAGCGCCTCCGCGACCGACCTGACGAGCTTCGCGACCGGCGAGATCGCCTGGAACACCCTGTATCCGGTGGTGCTGTCGTACCTGATCGGGCTCGCCGCCTCGCTCGACCCGCGCGGCCGCTGGGCGGTGCTCGTCGGCTCGGCGTCCTCGCTGGGCACGGCCGCCGGGCCGCTGGCCGGCAGCGTGCTGTCGGCGCAGGCCGGGTTCCCGGTCATGGGCGCGATCCTGGCCGCCGGTCTGCTGGTGATCGCCCTGCCGATGACCGCCGTCGCCCTGCACACGAGCGGACGCCCGCTGCTCGCCGGGGCGATCCGCCGCCGCGGCGGCCACCCGGCCGCCCTGGTCGCCGCCACCACGGGCACCCCCACCGGCGCGGTCCCCGAGATCGGCGCCCGCGAACAGCAGGTGGTGGAGATCCCCGTGGACGCCCCGGCCGTCCCGGCCCAGCGCGCCTACGGCCAGGCGGGGTCGGAGATCTTCTGAGGCCTACGGGTGGTTCCTCAGCGGAACTCGTAGGCCTCCACCTCGGCGAGATACCGCGCCCGCAGCTCCTCGTCGTCCTCCAGGAACGAGGCGAGGAAGGAGTTGCGGGCCAGCTCGCGCAGCCGGTCCTCGCTCAGACCGAGGGTGTCGCGGACGGCGTCGAAGTTGTCACCGGCGTACCCGCCGAAGTACGCCGGATCGTCCGAGTGCACCGTGCACATCAGCCCGGCGTCCAGCATGGCGGGCAGCGGATGGTCGGCGAGGGTGTCGACGGTCCGCAGCCGGACGTTCGACAGGGGGCACAGCGTCAGCGGCACCCGCTCCCGCACCAGCCGCTCCACCAGCGCCGGGTCCTCCACGCAGCGCAGCCCGTGGTCGACCCGCTCGACGCCGAGGACGTCCAGGGCCTCGGTGATGTACTCCGGCGGCCCCTCCTCACCGGCGTGCGCGACCCGCCGCAGCCCGAGCGCGGCGGCGGCCTCGTACACCTCGCGGAACTTCGCCGGCGGATGCCCGACCTCGGCCGAGTCGAGTCCGACGCCGGTGATCCGGTCCAGGTACGGCTTGGCCGCCTCCAGGGTCGCCAGGGCCGACTCGGCGGGCTCGTCGCGCAGGAAGCACAGGATCAGCCGGGTCGAGACGCCGTGCCGGGACTCGCTGTCGGCCAGCGCCCGCCACAGCCCCTCGACGACCGTGCCGAGCTCCAGCCCGCGGCTGGTGTGGGCCTGCGGGTCGAAGAAGATCTCCGCGTGCCGCACGCCCTGGGCGGCGGCGCGTGCGAGGTACTCGTTCGCCAGGTCCTCGAAGTCCCGCTCGGTGCGCAGGACGGCCATGAGCTCGTAGTACAGGTTCAGGAACGACTGCAGGTCCTCGAACCGGTACGCCTCGCGCAGCTCGTCCGTGTCCGCGTACGGCAGCGTGAGGCCATTGCGCGTGGCGAGCTCGAAGGCGAGTTCCGGTTCCAGGGTGCCTTCGATATGAAGGTGCAGTTCGGCTTTGGGGAGGGACATCAATTCATCGTACGGGCGTTTCACCGACGCTTCGGAACCGGCACCCGCAGAAGGTCGTGCGCCACGGTCAGCTCCCCCTCGTACCCCGCCGCCCGCGCCTGCCGCTCGAACTCGTCCGGGTCGGTGTAGCGCTGGCTGAAGTGGGTCAGCACGAGGTGCCGCACACCGCCGTCCCGGGCCACCCGCGCGGCCTGACCCACCGTCAGGTGGCCGTGCTCCACGGCGAGTTGCTCGTCCTCGTCGAGGAAGGTCGACTCGATGACGAGCATGTCGCAGCCCTCGGCGAGCGCGTACACCCCCTCGCACAGCCGGGTGTCCATGACGAACGCGAACCGCTGCCCGCGCCGCACCTCGCTGACGTCCTCCAGCAAGACCCCGCCGAGCGAGCCCTCGCGCTGGATCCGGCCGATGTCCGGACCCTTGATGCCGTGCGCGGCGAGCCGCTCGGGCAGCATGCGCCGGCCGTCGTGCTCGGTGATCCGGTAGCCGTACGACTCGATCGAGTGCGACAGCCTGCGGGTGTCCAGCGTGTACGACGGCGTGACCGCGAGCACGCCGTCCCCGTCGGCCGGGGCCTCGGTGAGGAAGACGGTCGCGCGGTAGGGCGTGGCGTACTGGAGCCGCTCGTAGAAGCGCTGCCCGGACTTCGGGTAGTGGGCGGTGATCTCGTGCGGCACCTGGTCGAGGTTGATGCGCTGGATGACCCCGGGCAGACCGAGTGCGTGGTCGCCGTGGAAGTGCGTGACGCAGATCCGGTTCAGGTCGTGCGCGGCGACCCCGGCCCGCACCATCTGGCGCTGCGTGCCCTCGCCGGGGTCGAACAGGATGCCCTCGCCGTCCCAGCGGAGCAGGTAGCCGTTGTGGTTGCGGTGGCGGGTCGGGACCTGGCTGGCGGTGCCGAGCACCACGAGTTCGCGTACGGACAAGGCGTTTCCCGTTAGCCGGGGGGCCATTCGAGGCCGCGGCCGCCGAGCACGTGGCCGTGCACGTGCCAGACCGTCTGGCCGGCGCCGCTGCCGGTGTTGAAGACGAGGCGGTAGCTGTCCAGCTTCTCCTCGTCGGCGACGGCCTGGGCCTCGCGGATCACGTCCGCGGTGAGGGCCGGGTCGGCGGCGGCGAGGGCGGCGGCGTTCTCGTGGTGCGCCTTGGGGATGATCAGGACGTGGGTGGGGGCCTGGGGGTTGATGTCGCGGAACGCGATGGTGGTGTCCGTCTGGCGGACGATCGTCGCCGGGATGGTTCCGGCGACGATCTTGCAGAACAGGCAGTCTTCCTGGGGCTCCCCTGCCATGTTTCCTCCGGGGGTTGGCCGAATTTCGGTCTTGCCGGGCATCGTATCGTCGTCGGGTGCGGGTGCTTTGTGGCTGGTCGCGCAGTTCCCCGCGCCCCTTAGGTTGGCAAGCTCGGAGGCGTTTTTGCCGGTACTGCCTCCAATGCTTCCAGTGCCAGTCGGATCGCCTCGTCCAGTTGGGGGTCCCTGTCCGCCGCGTAGTCCTGGGGGCGCTGGAGGACCTCCACATCCGGGTCCACCCCGTGGTTCTCCACACCCCACTCGTAACCCTCGAGCCAGAAGGCGTACTTGGGCTGGGTGACCAGGGTGCCGTCGACCAGGCGGTAGCGGCTGTCGATGCCGATGACGCCGCCCCAGGTGCGGGTGCCGACCACCGGGCCGAGGCCCAGGGCCTTGATCGCGGCGTTGACGATGTCGCCGTCGGAGCCGGAGAACTCGTTGGCGACGGCCACGACGGGGCCGCGGGGGGCGTCCTCGGGGTAGCTGTAGGGGCGCATGCCGCGCGGGACGGCCCAGCCGACGATGCGGCGGGCGAGTTTCTCGACGACCAGTTGGGAGGTGTGGCCGCCGCGGTTCTCGCGGACGTCGACGACCAGGCCCTCGCGGGCGACCTCGACGCGCAGGTCGCGGTGGATCTGGGCCCAGCCGGGGGCCTGCATGTCCGGGACGTGGAGGTAGCCGAGGCGGCCGCCGGACTTCTCGTGGACGTAGGCGCGCCGGTCGGCGACCCAGGCGTGGTAGCGCAGCGGCTCCTCGTCGGCGACCGGGACGACGACGGCGTGCCGCGGGTCGCCGCCGCCGGACGGGGAGATGGTCAGCTCCACCGGCTTGCCCGCCGTGCCGATCAGCAGCGGGCCGGGTCCGGCCACCGGGTCGACCGGCTGGCCGGCGATGGCGAGGATCGCGTCCCCGGGGCGTACGGCGACGCCGGGTGCGGCCAGCGGGCTGCGCGCGTCCGGGTCGGAGGTCTCGGAGGGCAGGATGCGGTCGACGCGCCAGCTGCCGTCCTCGTGGCGGGAGATGTCCGCGCCGAGCAGACCCTGGCGGGGGCCTCCGCCGAAGCCGCCGCGCGGGGTGACGTAGGCGTGCGAGGTGCCGAGTTCGCCCTGCACCTCCCACAGCAGGTCGACCAGGTCGTCGTGGGTGGCGAGCCGGTCCACGACCGGCCGGTAGCGGTCGAGGACGCCGGCCCAGTCGACGCCGCTCATGTCGGGCCGCCAGAAGTGGTCGCGCATGATGCGGCCGTTCTCGTCGAACATCTGCCGCCACTCGGCGGCCGGGTCGATGAACTGGCGTACGCGGCCCAGGTCGACGGTGATGTTGGTGTCGCTGTCGTCGTCGCCGGAGGCGCGCCGGTCGCTGGGGACGACCTTCAGCCGTCCGTCGGTCCACAGCAGCACCCGTTTGCCGTCGCCGCTGACCTCGAAGTGGTCGGCGTCGACGGCGAGATGCTCGACGCGCTGCTGGGCGAGGTCGTAGCGCTCCAGCTCGGACTTGGGGTCGGGGTCGTCCGGGGTGGCCCGGGACGCGCCGAGCACACCGGCGACCGGGTGGCGCAGCCACAGGACGCCGTCCTTGGCGGCGCGCAGGTTGGAGTAGCGGGCGGCCTCGACCGGGAAGGGCACGATGCGGTCGGCGAGGCCTTCGAGGTCGATGCGGGTGGTGGGGGTGCCCTCGCTGTCGGGGGTCTCCTCCCGGTCGGGCGTCTCGAAGGACCGGCCGTGCCGCTGCGGCCCGAACGGGGAGGGCGTGGTGGCCGCGAGCGTGATCAGATGCGGCCGGGCGCCCTCCACGAAGGCCAGGTCGAAGACGTGCTCGTCGTAGACCGGGTCGAAGGAGCGGGTCGACAGGAACGCGAGGTGCTTGCCGTCCGTCGTGAACGCCGGCGCGTAGTCCTGGAAGCGCAGCGGGGTCGCCTCGGTGACCGACAGGTCGGTGGTGTTGGCGAGCTTCAGCTGCGACAGGGGGCGCGGGCCGGGGTGGGACCAGGCGAGCCAGGAGGAGTCGGGTGAGAAGACGAGCCCGGACACGTCACCGTCATCGCTGCGGTCCACCTCCCGCACCTCGCCCGTCTCCCTCTCGACGAGCAGCAGACGACCGTCGTGGGAGGCAACGGCCGCGCGGCTGCCGTCCGGTGCCATGGCGAGGTCCAGCACCCTGCCGAGCTGCCCGGCGGCGAGCCGGCGCGGTGTCGCCCCCGGTGCGAGGCCGGTGGCGGGCGCGAACTCCAGGGCGTCGTCGCCCTCGGCGTCCGTGACCCACACCACCCACTCCTCGCCGTCCGCGCGGAACGCCCGCGGCAGCCTGGCCCGGACGCCGGGCGTCGCGGCCAGGGCGCGGGCCGGGCCGGAGCGGTGGGTGACCCAGTGGACGCAGCCGCGTACGGACACGGCGCTGCCGCGCGCGGTGTGGTCCGGGGACGCCGAGCCGAACCACCGGGAGGCGTTCACGGGGAACGGCTGGAGGTCGACGCGCTGTCCGCCGAGCCGCACGTCGAGCCGCCGCGGCTCGGCCCCGTCCAGGTCGTCCAGCACCCACAGCTCACCGGCGCTGGAGTAGACGACACGGGTGCCGTCGGTCGCGGCGTGCCGGGCGTAGAAGCCGTCGAGCGGCGTGTGCCGGCGCAGGTCAGATCCGTCGGCGAGGGAGGAGTACAGCGCGCCGGTGCCCTCGTGGTCGGACAGGAAGGCGATCCGGTCCCCCACCCACAGCGGGTACTCGATGTTCCCGTCCAGCCCCTCATGGAGCCGTACGAACTCGCCGTCTCCGTCCGGGTCGATCCACAACTTCCCCGCCGTACCGCCCCGGTACCGCTTCCACCACGCGGCCTCGCGCCCCATCGGGGCGGACAGCAGGACGACACTCGGCCCGTAGGCGATGTCACCGACCGGCCCGTACGGCAGGGTGGTGGCCGGACCGCCGTCGAGCGGGACGGCACGCGCCCAGGTGCGGCGCAGGCTCGCCTGGCCCTGGGAGCTGATCGCGAGCACGTCGCCGTCCGGGGTCCAGCCGCGCACCTGGGTCTTGAGACTGCCCCAGTACGTCAGGCGCTTGGCGGGGCCGCCGTCGACCGGGGCGATGTGCACCTCGGGGGCGCCGTCGCGGGTGGAGGTCCAGGCGACCGTGGTGCCGTCGGGCGAGATACGGGGCAGGGTCACCGGCACGTTCTCGGCGCTGACCCGCCAGGCCCGTCCGCCGTCGAGGGGAGCGAGCCACACGTCGTCCTCGGCGGTGAAGGCGACCAGGTCACCGTGCACGTGCGGGAAGCGGAGGTAAGCAGGCGATGCGGACTGTGTCACCCGATCACCCTATGCAGGGAGGCCGTCGTACGGACAGGGTTCGGATCACTTGCCCTCGACAGGGCGGCAGTCCGGGTACCGGTCGCACCAGATGGTCTGCGTGACGGTCACGGTGACGGTGGGACCGGGCTGCTGCCCGTTCGAGGGCCCGCCTCCGACGGGCGGCGGGCTGGTGGAGTTGCAGTCGCCGAGCCCGTCGACCTGGAACCACACCTTGCCGTCCACCTTGGCGGTGATGTTCCCGCGCACACAGGCGCCGTCCACCGCGTGGGTGACCTTGCCGTCGACGGTGATGTCCTTCCCGTCCTCCGTCTCCCCCTCGCAGTCGACGGTGACGACGGTCCTCTCACTCGCCGACGGCGACGGCTTCCCGCCCTGGCCGGAATCCCCGTAGGAGCCGGTGCACGTCAGCCAACGCACGCCCGCCTTCTGCCGGTTGAGCTCCTTGGTGACGGCTTCGTCGGTGGTGTACGCGACGGTCGCGGAACTGATCCCGCCACCGGGTTCACACGCCACCGCGCCGCCGACGGCAGCCACCGCGCAGGTCACCGCGGCCGCCACCGTACGGTTGCGCGGCCCTCGCCAAATCCTCCTCAGTGCCCCCATGGAGGGGAGCCTGCCACCGTCGGGGGCCGCGCGGTAGGGCGCAAAGGCGTCAGCCGCGCAGCAGCAACCACTCCTGCAGCTCGACCAAGTTGCCCTCGGGGTCCTTGAGGTGGGCGACGCGCAGGCGGTCGGTCAGGTGGGTCGGGCCGTGGAGGATCGTGGCGCCGCGCATCGTGATCTCCTCGCAGTACCCGTCCAGGGCGTCTACGCGCAGGACGACCAGGGAGCGGTGGCCGTTCGCCGTGTCGCCCAGCTCGTCCAGGACCTCGGCCATCATCGAGCGGTCCTGCAGCGCGATGCCCGCGGAGCCCACCGCGGGGCTGAACTTCTCGTACGGGCCGTCCGCCGCCCCCGACTGCGGCTTGAGGCCGAGGACCTCGCCGTAGAAGTGGTAACAGGCGGCGAAGTCGGTCACGAGCAGTCGTACCTGTGCGAGTTCCACGGTGCCTCCGAGAGGGTTCAGGTCCAGCGGCCGGTGCGAGCCAGGAGCACGGCCGCGGCCGCCGTCCCGGCAGTCGATGTGCGCAGCACACTGCGCCCGAGGCGATACGCCTTGCCCCCCGCTTGCGCGAACAGCGCCAACTCCTCCGGCGCCACGCCCCCTTCGGGTCCCACGACGAGCACGATCTCCCCGGACGACGGCAGTTCGGCCGTCGCCAGTGCCTCGTCCCCGCTCTCGTGCAGCACGGCGGCGAAGTCGGCAGCGGCCAGCAGCGCGGCGACCTGCTTGGTCGTCGCCGCCTCCGCGACCTGCGGGAAACGCACCCGGCGGGACTGCTTGCCCGCTTCCCGGGCCGTCGCCCGCCACTTGCCCAGCGCCTTCAGTCCGCGGTCGCCCTTCCACTGCGTGATGCAGCGCGCCGCCGCCCACGGCACGATCGCGTCGACGCCGACCTCCGTCATCGTCTCGACGGCCAGCTCCCCGCGGTCGCCCTTGGGCAGCGCCTGGACGACGGTGAGGCGGGGCTGCTCCGGCGGCTCCTCCGTCACCGGGTCCAGCCGGACGATCAGCCGGTCCTTGCCCTCGGTATCGAGCACGACACCGTCCGCCCAGCGTCCTGCCCCGTCGGTGAGGACGACGTCCTCACCGGGCCGCAGCCGCTTCACGGAGACGGCGTGCCGTCCCTCCGGGCCGTCGAGGACGTGACGGCCGCCCCCGGCCGTGTCGAAGTGCTCGACCACGAACACCGGAGCCGTCATCGGATGCCGCCAACGCCCGACAACGCTGTCCGCGCCGAGGCGAGTTCACCGGCCAGCACCTCCACGAGCTGCCCGGCGGACAGCTCCCGCGCCATCCGGTGGCCCTGCCCGGCCCACAGCGCCATGCCCTGCGCGTCCCCCGCCTTGGCGGCGGCCTTGCGCAGCGGCGCGGTGAGGTGGTGGATCTCGGGATAGGCGGCGGGCGCGTACGGGCCGTGCTCGCGCAGGAAACGGTTGACCAGGCCGCGCGCCGGGCGCCCGGAGAAGGCCCGGGTCAACTCCGTACGGACGAACAGGGGGTTGGTCAGCGCCTGCTTGTGCAGGGCGTTCGCACCCGACTCGGCGGTGGCGAGGAACGCGGTGCCGAGCTGGGCCGCGCTCGCGCCCGCCGCGAGGACCGCGGCGATCTGGCCGCCGCGCATGATGCCGCCGGCGGCGATGATCGGGATGTTCACGGTCTCCCGGATCTGGGCGACCAGCGACAGCAGTCCGATGCCCGAACCGTCCGTCTCGGGGATGTCCCGGTGCGTGCCCTGGTGGCCGCCGGCCTCGACGCCCTGCGCGATGACCGCGTCCGCGCCGGACCGCTCGACGGCCCGGGCCTCGTCGGGGGTGGTGGCGGTGACCAGGACGAAGGTGCCGACCCGGTGCAGGGCGTCGACGACCTCCCGGCTCGGCGCGCCGAAGTGGAACGACACCACCGGCACGGGGTTGTCGCGCAGGACCGCGAGCTTGGTCTCGTAGCCGTCGTCGCGGCCGCTGTCGGGGTCGCCGAGCTCGGCCTCGTACCAGGAGGCCTCGCCGGCCAGCTGGTGGGCGTAGACGTCGATGGCGGCGGGGTCGGCGTACTCCGGCTGCGGCATGAAGAGGTTCACGCCGAAGGGCCTGCCGGTGAGGCTCCTCAGCTGCTTGATCTCCTCGTACATCCCGTCGGCGGTCTTGTACCCGGCGGCGAGGAACCCGAGCCCGCCCGCCTCGCACACGGCGGCGGCGAGCTTCGGCACGGAGACGCCGCCCGCCATGGGGGCCTGCACGATCGGGTGGGGGAAGAGATCGGTCAGCGCGGAGGACATGACCGCATGTTGTCACGTCCTCCGGACTACTCCGAAACCGGCCTGCCGTGTGGCATAGACCAGAGGAAAAGCCACCCGCAGGCCCCCCGAGGAGCCGGCGTCAGCGCCCGTTGAACGCGTCCTTCAACCGGGAGAACATCCCTTGCTGCCCAGGCTGACCGTGCCTGCCCGGGGGCCGACCCCCGGACCCCCAGCAGCGGCCGGACCGCCGGCGTCAGCGCCCGTTGAACGCGTCCTTCAGCCGAGAGAACAGCCCCTGCTGCCCAGGCTGACCGTGCCTGCCCGGGGGCCGACCCCCGGACCCCCAGCAGCGGCCGGACCGCCGGCGTCAGCGCCCGTTGAACGCGTCCTTC